>JACCRH010000232.1 GCA_013813675.1 Gemmatimonadales bacterium | reverse complement strand
CAAGGTGCCGTAGCGAGCGATCTCGTAGTGCTCCACCGCCTGCGCGGACGCCAGCGCCGCGGCATCGATCACCTCGGAGTCCTTGGCGTCGCCCAGAATCTCCTGAGCCTCATCGAGAATGCCATCGATCGCTGGGCAGGTGACCGCTTTCACTTGCGCGCCGTGCATCTGGAAGACCTGCTCCAGCCGCTTGATCTGGTTCTTGGTCTCGGCGAGGTGGCTCTGAAACCCCTGCTTGAGCTGGGGGTCGGAGGCTTTGTCGATCATCTTGGGCAACGCCTTGGTGATCTGCTGCTCGGCGTAGTAGATGTCCTGAAGGGTGTGGACAAAGAGGTCGTCGAGGCTGGTGATTGGCTTGGAAAGCAAACCCATGAGAGACTCCTGGTATCGGTGTGATCGCCCAGGCGCGAACCGTGCCGGCGCGGGCGAAAAGTTTATGATCGGAGCATGAATATGGGCTTCGGACCTCGGCAAAACCGTGACGGGGAACACGGCGTCGGCCCTCGCTCCGCTCGGGATGACAGCACGCCTTCCCCTTCCCGCAACCTCCCGCCACGCCCTGAGGCGCGGCGGCGCCGGGTGCTACACCGTCGCGCTCTTCGGTCCCAACGCCCCCGCGAGCACCTCGGAGACGTATCCGAACAGTGCGCCCGCCACCAGCGCGATGACGGTGCTGGTATAGGTGCCGTTCGCCCCAACCACTACTCCGACCGCCGTCGCCGCGCCCAGGAACGCCCCCGGGATGAAGGATAGGGCGGGGATCTTGGCCTGGATGACCATGAAGAAGGCCGCGATGCCGACCAGGAGGGACAGCATCGGCACGCCGCCGCCCAGGCGGTTCCACAGGGTCAGCGCGAGAAAGGCCCACAGTACTCCGGAAAGGTTCGCGGCGATCGACTTGGCGAGCCCCGTGGTCTTGCCTCCCGCCGCGAAGAAGCTTCCCCAGGCGATAATGCCGGCCCACACTGGCAATGCGGCGACCCCAAGTGCGAGATAGGTCCAACCGGCGATAAGGATTCCGATGCTGAGGGCGAGGGCGAGAAGCGCGTCCATGGGCCACCTCCGGAGACGAGGGGAACGGCGCGATCAGGAGCTACCGGGGCGGTATTACCGCCCCGGAGGCGTTCTGTCAAGGCGGATGGGGCGCAACGCCGCGCGGAGCGACACAGCGGCGGCCCCTGCGGCCCTCAGATTCCCCGTCACCGCGGCCGATCGCAATCCGTCGAGCCGTTCGTCGAGTGCACGCAGCTCGGGCAGAGGGACGTCACGTGCGACGCGGTCCCGAATCCACTTGAGCGTGGCGGCATCACCGATGACCCCGTTCTGGTCGCCGGCAGCGGCGTCCAGCACCAGCTGGCGGGCCCAGACGCCGAGAAGATCCAGGTCGGTCTCCGCGGCGGTCCGGTGAGGCAGCTTGAGATCCAGTGCGGGCAGGGCCACTCGAAGGGTCGCCTGGCGCGCCTCCTCGACGTCCTGAGCGTCAATCGCCGCGCCCAGCACGTCGAGGCCCCCCTGCAACTCGGTCTCGATCATGGCCGGCACCGGGCTGGCTTTGAACCCGTCCCACGCCTCGGTCATCCCGCCCGCCGTAACCGCGGCCGCCTCCCAATCCTCAGCCTGAGCCAGGTCGAAGATCTCCGCCGCTCCGCTTGACAGGGTCTCCAGCTCCCTAGGCGGAAGTCCGGGGAGTGCGTCAGCCGGAACGGCCAGAACCAGGGCCTCGAGGTTGTCGCCGCCGCCGCTGGTCCACTCGCCGTAGCCGGGCGCGAAGGTCTTGTCCTCCAGCGTGGCGTCCATGTGCAGCTCCTGCACGACCAGCGCACCGGTGACCGGGCCGTGCGCGCTCTGCACGGTCAGCCCGGTGGCCGTAGCGGTGACCTCCTCGAAGACCAGACCGCAGATGTTCTCCGGCCGCCAGACGTCGCCGACCTGGGGACTCGCGGGCATGATCATCGCAGCCGGACCGTCCCTACCGACCAGCCAGGTTCCTTCGGTATCGACGACGGCGCCGTCCTCGTAGTTGAACACGTCCTCCCCGAAGTACCATACTGAGCCGTCATCGGCCTGCGCGTAGTGGTCGATCGCCACCTCGTGGATGCGCCCATCGACGAAGGCGAGGAACTGCGAGACCAGCGCTTCGACCGGCTGCCCCCCTACGTCGAGGGTCCTGGTCCCGGAGAGAAGGGTGGTCTCGAGTCGCAGCGGCGCGCCGTCGACCTTGCCATAGAAGACGGCCCGGAAGAGGGTGCCGATCGGAAAGAGCGGGTTGGTGATGTTGGTGGGATCGGAGAATGCCGGCTTGCCGAGATCGACGCGCTGACTGTCCGGCGCGATCGGAAGCGGGTTTCCGGCGGGATCGAGACAAATCTCTGGTTGGTTCGGGTTGGCGGGGTCGAACTTCCCTGAGTTGGAGGGGCCGGTCGGGCCGGCCGATCTACCGTCGCAGCCCTGAGCGGCCACCGCTGCGGCCGCCAGAGCCGCCAGAAGCGCGGGTCGTGGGAACATGAGTCCTCCATTGCCTGGCGTGAATGCGGTTGAGCTCTAGCGTTCGCTGAGGGAGCAGGCAGAACGGAGAACTTGTGACGGGTGGCGCGGGGAGTACATTGAAGCAGTCCGGCCAAAAGGGACTAGCCAAGTGCCCCGAATCCCCCAGATCGACTACGCTTCCGCCCCGCCCGAAATTCAGGAAGCGCATGACGAGCACATCCGGCGCCACGCCCGGATCACCAACATGAAGCGCACGTTGCTCAACTCCCTTCCCGCCTTCGATGCGCTGATGGAGTGGTACCCGTTGCGCGACGCCGTCGAGCCGTTTCTCGGCGCCCGGCTCACCGTGCTGTTCGCCCACGCCATCTCCGCCGAGACCGACTGCCTCATCTGCTCCACCTTCTTCCGCCGGGTGTTGATCGACGGGGGAGAAAACCCGGATCAGCTCGATCTGGATGACCGCGAGACCGCGGTCGTGGCATACGGCCGCTGCCTCGCGGTATCACCGTTTCGGGTCCCCGCCGCGGTCTACCAGCGGGTGGCGGCGCACTTCGACCCCGCGCAGATGACGGCCCTCACCGCGTTCGGCGCCATCATGGTGGCAACCAACGTCTTCAACAACGCTGTCGAAGTGGATCTGGACGAGTACCTGCATCCCTATCGCCGCGAGCCGGTGGGGAGCGGACATGCCGGGTGAGTTCGCGGGAAAGGTCGCCTTCGTCACCGGTGCGGCCCACGGGCAGGGCAGGGCCACGGCGATCGCGCTGGCGCGGGAGGGTGCCAGCATCGCCGCCTTCGACGTCGCCCGTCCGCTCGGCTATCCCGGGTACGCCATGGGCTCCCGGGACGATCTCGAGTCCCTCGC
>JACCRH010000231.1 GCA_013813675.1 Gemmatimonadales bacterium | reverse complement strand
GCAACAGAGACCGCGGGTCGGGCGACCAGAAAGGTGGAGGAGATGGCCAGTTCATCGGGTGTGAAGGACCGGAACTCACGATCGAGGTGAAGCCGGCGCGCATCCTCCAAGGCTTGAAGATCCACGCTCGACTCCAAGTAGGTAATTCGAAAGCCCGCCTCTCGCCACAAGGCAAGATGCTGTCCGGAACGGAGGCGGTTCTGATGGGAAATGGGGCTGTTGATGACCGCCCACCACCAACCAGGAAACTTGAGAAAGTTGATAGGGCCGATCCCTGGATCGAAGTGGTGCCAATGGTCGGCGTGGTCGATGAAGTGGATAGCCAGACCCTCGGGACGGAGAAGTCGATGCATTGCCCGTAGCAGCGACATGAGCCTCGTTCGAGGGACATGCTCGAGCACGGCGTGGGAGCTGATAAGGTCAATCGATCCTGCCAGGTCCTCCGCCTGATCCAGATCGCATGGCGCCCGGTACTCAAACCCGCTCTCGGTGAGCAATCTGGAAAAATTCTGTGGGCCCAGTCGGGGCAAGGTTTCCTCGACTGTAGCGCCGGTGACCTCGAGCTCAGAGGCGAGCACCCCGGCCACTTCGCGCATTTGGCGTACGGTGGCCCTGAGGAGACTCGGAGTCAGGTGGGGGGTAGCATCGCAAAGCACCACTTTCCGGCAGCCGGCAAGGCGGAGGATGTACGGGATGACCGGATTCCAGCCCGGCCCCACCTCGAGAGCCACCCGCCCCTCCAGGCCAAATCCAAGCTCCCGAAGGGTGCGTACGTAGCGAATGCCTTGGCGTAGCACGCCGGTATTCAGCACCGTGACCCTCGTCTTCGAGCGCCAGAGGGCGTTCAGTCGATACCCCGAGGGCACATGGGAGAGGACGCGTTGCGCGATGCATTTGAGCCACCACGGACGGATGATCATGGTCTGCGATGATCGACCTTGCCTGACGCACTCCGCGATCCATCCACCGAGTACACCTCGAAGATCACCGTACCCGCCGGACTGGTGAAGACGCTGTCGAGTACCGGTGCCATTCCAAAGCCTTGCGCCCACTCCATGAAGTTCTTGCGGACGGAAGGCATGATGTCCCAACCTGGGCCGTGCAGTATGGCCAGCACTCGACGATCATCGAAATCCCTCCGATGCATGAGCTCCTGGACCCGTCGGTCACCAAGAGCCCGAAATTGCGGCCATCGATCCCGGCAAATCGCGCGCGTTCGGGAAGTGCCGAGCGCCCACACTTGGTTGTGGATTCCCCAGTCCACCGAAACGATCCCGTCGACACGGCTGGCGTTCACATAATCGACCAGGTCGTACACGATCGGACTCCACTGCGGCTCGAACTCAGCGGTAGGGCGAAAGCCTCGCTCATAGACAGCTCCGACATTGAGACCGGAGGCCACCAGCACGGCGGCGGCGGCCGTCGCCCCCACAGTGCCCGCAAGGCTGACCGCCGCGCCGAACACGACGAAGAGCTGGAACGGGTAGAGCATCATTATGTGATGAGGGCCCCAGGCCTTCCTCGTAATCAAGAGCTGCACCCCGATGAAAAGGAAGATCAGCAGATGGCAAACGAGGATCCGACGTTGCAGCGGCAAGCGGGCCAATCCCCCAGCCTTCCGGGCAGCCCTGATGCTCGCCACCCCAAGCCCGAGGAGACCAAGGCAGACGGTGGCGTTGGTAAGGCTTCCCGCGGTCAGCGGCACCTTCGTCACCAGCAGGTACAGCTCCTTGCCGTTCATGGTGCGTGCGTACAGGCCGAGCACATATAGGAGGCGATCGAGCGGGGTGACCCAGCTGGTCGCGGCCTGCGACGCGGCGAGCTGGGGTATGACGAGGGCCACTGTTGCCACGCCCGTGATCATGGCGAGCAGCGAGAGCGGTAGGAGAAAACCGAGTCGGTCACGGCGCCAGGCGGCCCCCAGCTCAGGTCGAAAGAGGATCCCGCCGGCAACCACCAGCGCGAGGAGAAACCAGATAAAATTCAACTTGTCGAACATGCCTAAGGCGCACGCGGCACACATTCCCCAGAGATAACGCGGCGATCCCGTGCTGACCGTTCGAAGCGCGAACAGGAGCGCTGAGAGCTTGAGGACCATCATGAGGGCGACTGGCCCGAAATCGAGCTTAGTGAGGTACACGAACGCCGGATCCACACTCATCACCAGCACGAGCAGGGCGCTGACCGATCGTTCGAATGAGAAGCGGGCCACCGCGTAGGTAACGCCGAGGGTAACTACGGAGAGGACAATGACCGGCCAGCGGATCGTTGCCGGCGACACCCCGAAAAGCTCGAAGATCGGATAGTAGAGATACGCCTTGAGCGCCCCGATATACCCCATGAGCATGACCGGGACGCCGAGAATACGCTTGGCGACGAACAGCCCGTTGGTGGGCTCTCCGGTCGCAACGTTGACGAAGAGAAGTTCGTCATACTGCAGGCCTGGACTGGCGATCCAGCGGCCGGCTGTCAGGACGAAATACACTGCGGCGATGAAAAGGATGAGTGCCGAGGGCCAGGAATCGTCTTTCGCCGGGAGAGCTAACACCGCCCCGACCCTTCTGCGCTCGGTTGGGCTGAAGTATCCGGCCGGTTCGGCAGCAGTGACTCATAAAGCCGCTCGAATGCTGCCACCGGACGCTCCCAGCCCAGCTCTGCGATAGCCCAGGTCCGTGCGCGCCGTCCCATCGCGGCCCGCCGGTCCGGATGTTGGAGCAGCTCCAGGGTAGCCTGGGCCAACTCCTCGTCCGTTCGCCCGATGCGGACCTGGTCGCCATCCTCGACCTTCAGCCCCTCGAGGGCAAGTGGGGTAGCCACCACCGCTTTACCTCCAGCGAGCGCCTCCATGACCTTCACCCGCATACCGCCGCCGATCGATAAGGGCGCCAGCACTACCGCGGCACGGTCGAGGAAGGGACCCACATCGGGGACACTGCCGGTGACGAGCACACCAGCGGCCTCCCGTCCCTGCCAATGCGCCGGCGGGTTCACTCCCACGATGCGGAGGACGGCATCGGAGCACTGGGCCCGGACGCGGGGAAAGATGCCACGGATCAATCGCTCCACCGACTCGATGTTGGGTGGGTGGGCGAAGTTCCCCACGAAGAGGAGCTCAGCTCCCTCGCCGGCGGCGTTGAATGCTCGCGGAGGCGGCGAGACACCGAGTGGGATGACTTCAATGGGCGTGCCGCCAGCGAGAGGCTTGAGGGACGCGACGTCCCGATCCGTGAGCGCGACGACGACTCGGACTTGCGCCATGACTTTACGCTCGAAACGCTCCCAAGCCCGCTCTTCGAGCGCTCCCGCTAGCCGAGCCAAGCCCGAGCGATGGGCGGCCCGGTCCCGCGCGGTCGCCGCCCCAGGCTCGAGCTGCCTCAGCACGCGCGGCGCGGGATAGTCCGCGAGTGCGGGCAAGTAGGTACCCATGAGGTGATACTCCAGCTGCACTACATCAGGCCGCCACCGATGAGCGACATCACGTACGGCAACGGAGAATTCCTCGTTCGCCGATCCGGTGATCTCCGCCGGCGTGCCCCGCGCCAGAGCGCCCGCCGCTCTGACGCGCCGACCGAACCGGCCCAGGGTGCCCGGGGTCGTGCGAGCGAACTCGCGCACGGTGTCGCAGCGCTCCAGCAGGGCAGCGTCCGCCGACGCCTCCTTGGGGCCGCGCAGGTGAAGCAGGGCCACCTTATGACGCTCGGTCAGCCGCACGAGGAGCTCGGCAATGGCGCGGCTCCCTCCGTGGGTGCCGTCGCGGCGAGGCGCGAACGGGGCGAGAAACAAGAGCCGCAATGTTTCTCCAGGTCCTGGGCTGGGGAAAACGTGGAATCAAGATAAGCTGCCGGCGGGACCATGGCGCGCCGTTCCTTGACTAGATTCTGGCGGCCAGGGACACCGACGAAATTAGCCTACACTACCACTCCAGTATTCACCGGCGCCCCGGCGGCCGGCCTCACTCGAAGGAATGCCGATGTGAAGGCTCGTCGCAGGCAGATTCTGTCGATCGTTCTCCTCTTCGGGGTCGCCGCGCTCCTCCGGATCACGCTGGCCAGCCGGCATGGGCTGTGGGCGGACGAGTTCTTCTCCCTGGCCATGGCCACCGGGCACAGCCTGGAGCATCCGGCCGCGGAGGCCGTGCCAGTGCTGGGCGACTTCGTCGAGTCTCCCGAGGCCGTGAGCGCGACCACCTGGGGCCGCTATCTCGAGCACGAGCATCCACCGGGCCCCGCGGCCCGGGTGGTCCGAGCGGTCCTGCTCTCCGACACCAGTCCCCCGCTGTATTACCTGCTGCTTTACGGCTGGACCCGTGCCTTCGGGACGACGGACCTGGCGCTGCGACTGTTCTCGGTGATGTGGGCGCTGGCCGCCTTCCCTCTCCTGTATCTGGTAGGTCGGCGCCTCGGCGGACGGCGTGTCGCCGTCGCCGCCTGTCTGCTCTTCACCCTCGCTCCTGCGAGTCTGTACTACTCGGTTGAGGGGCGGATGTACTCGCTGCTCTGGTTCCTCGTCCTCGCCACCGCATGGCTCAGCCTTCGGCTACACGATCGGGGTGTGAGGCCGATGGCGCTGCCACTCTGGACCCTCACGGGCGCGGCCGGCCTGCTGACCCACTACTTCTTCGCCTTCGTGTGGGCTGCCTGCCTGATGTGGCTCTGGCTGTATCCTGGCCGATTCCCCCGTCGCTGGCTCCTCGCGGCGGCGGTCGGGACCGGGCTGCTGGTGCTGCCATGGTACCTACAGGTTCCCGCTAGTCTCGGTCGTTGGCGGATCACCGGAAGCTGGCTGGACGGCCCGCTCTCCCTGGGACAGGCGCTCACCGCCCCGTTCACTCTCGCCTGGAGGCTCTTGTCCGGCCGCGGCCCGTGGGGTGGAGACCTGTGGGTGGAGCGGATCGGAGTCGGACTCTTTCTCGTCCTCATTCTGGTGGTGGCTACCAGGGCCCCCCGCTCGGTTCTGAGCCGCGGTCGCCGGCTGGTCTGGTTCTGGCTGCTCTTCGCCTGCGCCGGTCCGCTCACTTTTGATCTCCTGCGGGGCACCCACACTTCGCTGGTTCCCCGCTACGCGCTCACCGGCCTGCCTGCTGCGATGCTCTTGGCCGGGATGGCCATGAACCGCCTCGGCCCGGCGCTCAATGCCACCTTCCTGGCCCTGGTGGTGCTGTCCTGGCTGCCCGGCATTCGGGTGGTCTGGCTCAATGGCACCAGGTCCTGGGACGTGTACCGCCAGGTGGCCGTCAGGGTCGCCGAGTGGGCCGGCCCATCGGATCTGGTGGTCGTCCACTCGATTCCATCCGGCGTCGTCGGCATCGCGCGGTATCTCACCCCCCAGACCCAAGTCGCCGCATGGATCGAGCAGCTCGGCGGCCGCCGAGTGCCGGAGGACATCGTCCGCCTGCTGCACGGACGCGGGCGAGTGGCGTTGGTCGTCATTCACTCGGGCGCGCCGGCACCCGAGGAGGGCTGGTTGGAGAATCACGCCACACCGGCCGGCGGCTTTCAGCTGCTGAACGCCCGCGTGCTGTATTTCGAGGGGAGAGCATCCCCCTGACCTCCATGAAGTGGCTCGGCTTCGCCGCGCTCGCTGTGTTGTGCCTGGCGCTCCGGATTCCGAGGCTGGAGGGCCCGGTGGATCTCCGCTTCGACGCTGGGATCTACTACACCTTGGGAACCTCCCTCGCTCAAGGGAAGGGCTACCGGATCCTCAGCGAACCGGGTGAGATCCACGAGATCCAGTATCCACCTCTCCTCCCGGCCGTCGCCGCGGCTCACCAGCTCGTGTTGGGGACTGCTGATCCGGATATCATCGGACCCGCGCTCCGGTGGTCCTATTTCCTGTTGTTCACGGCGTACGTGCTCGCGGTGTTCTGGACGGCTTCGGCCTACCTGGCGACCGGCCTCGCGTTCCTGGTCGCTCTGATCGTGGCCCTCCACTTCCGAACCAATTTCAACG
This sequence comes from Gemmatimonadales bacterium, assembly GCA_013813675.1. Classification (GTDB taxonomy): domain Bacteria; phylum Gemmatimonadota; class Gemmatimonadetes; order Gemmatimonadales; family GWC2-71-9; genus CAVVWJ01. The sequence goes on along the minus strand of JACCRH010000231.1, from coordinate 4,167 downwards.
CGGACTACTTCATCGCAGAGCTCCCCTTCGGACTGGTCGCCGTGTTGTTCGTCGGGATCGTGGGGCGGAACGATACCGCCGGTTCGCCGGCAGGGCGCCATCCCCCCGGATACCGAGCAGTCGCCTCGGGACTTCTGGCCCTCCTGGGCTTCTATCTCCGCACGGTGGGGATCGTGCTCCTTGGGCTCTGGGTCGCCGAAAGCCTCTTCCGGCGCCAGTACCGCCAGGCCGCGCTGAGAATGGCGGTTGCGCTCCTCGGGGTGGGCGCCTGGCAGGGCTACGTTGCCGCGGTGCAAGGGGGGCCGGAATACGTGGAGCCCGCGTATCCCTACCAGCGCGCCGCGTACATGATGTACAACGTCACCTACGGAGAGAACTTCTGGTTGATCGAGCCGTTGAGACCCGAAGCCGGACGAGCCTCGGCACGTAATCTTCTCGCGCGGGTCGGTTCCAATCTCAGCGAGCTCGCGATTGCGTGGGGAGAGTCGATCAGTATTGACCGGAACTGGTGGGTGGGCGAGGCCGCGAAGCTGAATCGAATGCTGGGCCGGGAGTTGTTTCCGCGCTGGACTGGCGCCGCCGCCCTCATCTCATTGACGACGCTCATTCTCGGCGGACTCGTTCTCCTGGGCTCGCGCCGCCGCTGGCTTATCCCCAGCTACCTGGCGATGTCGATCGCGCTGATCGTCATCGCGCCCTACCCGGGCAGCCTGAAGCGCTATGCCGCGTCATTCGCTCCGTTTTCTGCCATCGCGCTTCTCGCATTGGTCAGCTGGGTGTGGCACCGCCTCGCACGGGTAGCGGGATGGAGGCGGCCGATCGGTCGCCTGGCCGTCACCGCGGTCGTCGCGGTCATTCTCGCCCAGGAGATCCATACGCTCCGCAAGAGCTTCCGGATGCTCTACTATCCCGCTACCTGGGTCGACAGCGATGGCCGGCGGCGGACCTACCCGCTCTTGGCCTACAATCGCCAGTGGCGGCTGCATGACGAGGCGCTCGCCTGGCTGCGTCATCACGCCACACCGGGGGAAATCATCGCGACTAGCACGCCGCATTGGGCCTATCTGAAAACCCAGCTCAAGACGGTCCAGCCGCCCTGGGAGCACGACCCGCGCACGGCGCAGCGCCTGCTGGACGCGGTACCGGCCGATTACCTGATCATCGACAACCTGCTCGCGTACGAGCTGGGTGAGGTTGCTCGGAGGTACTCCATCCCGGTCGTGCAAGCCTTTCCCGAGCGTTGGAAGCTCATCTACGCGGTAGCCGACAGCGGCTCGCGGATCTACCGGCGGGTGGCCGTGCCCCAGGAATGATCAACCGCTGGCGTAACCCACGCCCCAGCTGCCGAGCCGTCAAAGTGGAGAGCCGGCCGCGGGGCGACGTGTGGATGATCCGTAACTTCGATGGCCGGGCCGAGCGATGAGCGTCGTGCGGAGACTTGAAAATGCCCGAGGCGAGATTCGAACTCGCACGGGGTTGCCCCCGGCGGATTTTGAGTCCGCTGCGTCTGCCGTTCCGCCACTCGGGCGCGCGAGTAAGATATACCGCGCGCCGCCTGCGTGGCCACCCGACACCGGGCTAGATTCCCCTTCCCCGCCGTCGGAGCCCCGTGCATGGCTGTCCAGCAACCCCGCGGTCTTCATCCGTGGCACGACATCCCCACCGGCCGCCGGCCGCCCCACGAGCTCACCGCGGTCATCGAGATCCCGACCAACGAGCGGAACAAATACGAGCTCGACAAGGAGCTCGGCATCTATCGTCTCGACCGGGTGCTCCACAGCGCCGTCCACTATCCCGGCGACTATGGCTTTCTACCCCGCACCCTCGGGGAGGACGGCGACCCCCTGGACGTACTGGTCCTCATGACCATTCCCGTCTTCACCGGCTGCCTGGTGGACGCGCGCCCCATCGGTCTCTTTCACCTGGTGGACCGCGGTGTCGCGGACGAGAAGGTGCTGGCGGTTCCGACCGGCGATCCCTACTCGGAGGGGCTGAGCGACCTGGGAGACATCCCCAAACACTACCTCAAGGAGATCGAGCATTTCTTCCAGGTCTACAAGGATCTCGAAGGGACTCGCACGGAGACCAGGGGATTCGAGGGGGCCGGCGCGGCGAGGGACGCGGTGGAGCGGGCGATGGAGCTATATCGGGGGAAGTTTGGTGGCGCCAGGGCGACTGCCCCACGCTGATCTAAGCGTCCCGCTCGGATACCGGCGGACCTAGAATCTCCCGCCACACGATCGCACCGCGAAGCTGGGCCGGCGTGTAGCGGCGGACCGCCGTGTGGTCGGCCGGCTCCTGCCGGATCCGCGCGTCGAAGGCCTTGTGGTCGGTCTTCCTGAGGGGCCCGCTCCGTGCCTCCGCCGCCGCGATCCGACGGCGCACCAGCTCTTCGGCGCCCGAGTCCTGGTCGTACTCGGCTCGTGGGGCGCGCCTGACCTCCGCCTCCAGGCTCACCACCCGCTCCGGCACCTCGAGGGAGCCGCGCTCCTCGGCGTCTTCGTCATCGGGAAGCGGACGTACCGGAAGCCTAGCCGGCGTTCGTTGCTGTCCTCCGGCGGCAGGATCGAGGTTCCGCTCGAGCTCCCGCAGGAACTGCTCCAACCGGCTCCCCTCGCGCTGGGTCGCGTCCCCCTGCGACGGCTCGCGCGCCGGCGGCGGGGACGTGCGGGGCTGCGGCACCTGCGATCCGGTGCGCGGGCGGGTCCCCGATTCGCCTCGCGTGCGCCCGAGCAGACTGAAGAGCAGCCACACGATCCCCATCACCACCAGGCCGCCGAAATCCACCGCTACACTCCCGGCGTTGGAGTCGAGTCGCCCTGCCCCGCGATCGCCTCTCGCATCGTGGTATCCGCTTGGATGTTCCGGTACCGCTGATAGTCCATGACCCCGAGGTTGCCGTTCCGAAATGCCTCGGCCATCGCCAGCGGGATCTGCGCCTCCGCGGCGATGACGAAGGCGCGCTGCTTCTGTGCCTCCGCCTTGTACTCCTGCTCCATCGCCACCGCCAGGGCCCGGCGCTCTTCGGCCTTCGCCTGCGCGATCCGCTTGTCGGCCTCGGCCTGGTCGGTCTGGAGCTCGGCGCCGATGTTCTTGCCCACGTCCACGTCGGCGATGTCGATCGAGAGGATCTCGAATGCGGTTCCGGCGTCGAGCCCCTTCGCGAGCACGGTCTTGGAGATCAAGTCGGGGTTCTCCAGCACCTTCTTGTGGGACTCGGCCGACCCGATCGTGCTCACGATCCCCTCGCCCACCCGGGCCAGGATGGTCTCCTCGCCCGCACCGCCCACCAGCCGGTTGATGTTGGCGCGCACCGTGATCCGGGCCAGCGCCAGGAGCTGGATGCCGTCCTTGGCCATCGCCGCCACCTTGGGCGTGGTGATGACCTTCGGATTGACACTCACCTGCACCGCCTCGAACACGTCGCGGCCCGCCAGGTCGATCGCCGTCGCCTGCTTGTAGGCGAGAGCGATCCCGGCCTTGTCCGCTGAGATGAGGGCGTTGACCACCCGGTTCACGTTGCCGCCGGCCAGGAAATGCCCCTCCAGCTCGTTGACGTCGAGCTTGATGCCCGCCTTGTGCCCGCTGATCAGGGGGAGCACGATGGCCCGGGGATCCACCCGCCGGAAGCGCATCCCGAAGAGGGTGAGAAAGGAGACCCGGACCCCGGAGAAGAGGGCCGTAAGCCAGAGCCCGAACGGAATGAACTGGAAAAAGATCACGAACGCGATGACGCCGATGAACACCAGCGCCAGCACCATACCCAGACTGACCATCGAGTCGTCCACGGAGTCCCCTGGTTGATGAGAGAATCTGTCACCCTGAGCGAAGCGAAGGGGCCATGCGTCGGCGTCTCTTCCCTTCACTTCGTTCAGGGTGACAAGAGGATTCTGCTAGGCTATTCCCTGCACTACGTGGCGGTAGCCTTCACTCCTGATCACCCGCACGGCGCTGCCCTGACTCACGTACTCGCCTTCGGTGACCACGTCCACCCGCTCGCCGGCGATCGTCGCCGTACCCGCCGGCCGGAGATCGGTGAGGGCGACCCCCTCCTGGCCCACCAGGTCCGCGCGGAGAGCGCCGGAGATGTATCCCTCCGACTGGGCCATTCCACTCCGGAGGAAGAGTCCTCCGAACCGGTTGCTGCTGGGGATATGGCGCAGCCAG
>JACCRH010000205.1 GCA_013813675.1 Gemmatimonadales bacterium | reverse complement strand
CCTCGCAGCCGTGAGCGCTATCACTGACCGCCCGCCGTACCGCGCCGCCATCGCGACCGCCGCGCTGGTGCTGGCGGGGTACGTCCTCACCCTCGCGCCGACGGTGACCTTCTGGGACGCGGGCGAGTTCATCGCCGCAGCTCGAACCCTGGGGATTCCCCATCCTCCGGGCACGCCGCTCTTCGTGCTGATCGCCCACGCCTGGGGCCGGCTGGTCCCAATCGGCGAATGGGCCTACCGGACCAACCTGCTCAGCGCGCTGCTCAGCGCGTCTGCGGCGGGATTTTTTTTCCTGCTGGTCCATCGGTCGATGCGCGGGGTGGTGGAAGGCCTCTCCGGGAATCTTGCGCGGCTGCTCCATCTGGGGGGCGCGGTGGTCGCCGCCGTGCTCGGCGCGTTCACCTTCACCAACTGGCAGAACTCCAACGAGACCGAGGTATACACCGTCGCTACGCTCACCGCCGCGGCCATGTCGTGGGCCGCGGTGCTCTGGCGGAGCCGGCGAGATACCGACGGCGCGCCCCGGCTGCTCCTCTTGATCATCTACCTCGCCGGCATCTCCATCGGTAACCACCTGCTCGCCCTGCTCGCGGTGCCCGGCGTGCTGCTCTTCCTCGTCACCACGCTGCGGTACGAGCCGGCCGTGGACCCGGCTCGCCGCCGCGCCGAGTGGGGCCAGGTGGCGGTGGTGGCTGGAGTCTGGGCTCTCCTGGTCGGGACCGGACTGGGGAGCGCCTCGCTCACCGCGATCGGCGCCATCTGCTTCCTCGGCGCCGCGCTGTTCGCCGCGACCGGCGGGGCAGGCGCGTTCGCCATCGCCGCGCTGGCGATCGCGGCGGTCGGCATCACGCCCTACGCTTTCGTCTACCTCCGGTCGGCACAGAACCCGATGATCAACGAGGCGGCGCCTTCGACGCTCGACGCGCTCCTCGCGGTCCTCCGCCGCGCCCAGTATCCGCCCCGGACTCCGCTGGACGATCCGACGGTGCCCCACGGTCCGGACAACCCGGGGCGCACGGCGACGCTGCTGGGATGGCAGTTGCTCAACTACTTCCAGTATTTCGACTGGCAGTGGGCACGCTCGTTGTCGGAAGTGGCCCGGAAGCCCATCACCATCCTGTTCGTGACGCTGGGCCTGCGCGGTCTCTGGGAGCAGCGGCGCTCCGACCGGGCCATCTGGCGGCTGATGCTGGCGATTTTCCTGACGACCGGGCTCGGGCTGGTGTTCTACATGAACTTCAGGCCGGGCTTCAGTCTGGCTCTCGCGCAGTGGCCCAGCCTCGACGACCACGAAGTCCGGGAGCGGGACTACTTCTTCGTCGTCAGCTTCATCGTCTGGGGGCTCTGGTCCGGGATCGGCGCCGCCGGGTTCGCCGGTGACCTGGCGCGGCAGGCCTGGGGACGGCGGCTGGCGCCGGCGGTGCTGCTCGTGGCCCTGGTGCCGGTGGCCCTCAACTGGAGCAAAGCCTCTCGCCGGCACGGGCCCGACGCGCGTCTGGCTGCCGACTTCGCCTACGACCTGCTCAACAGTGCGCCGCCCTACGGGATTCTTTTCACCTACGGCGACAACGACACTTTCCCCCTGTGGTGGGCGCAGGAGGTAGAAGGGATTCGCCAGGATGTCACCGTGGTGTGCCTGGCGCTCGCCAACACCGACTGGTACATGCGCCAGTTGCGCGACAACCCGGTGCGGCCGGTCGATCCCTCCCAGGTGCCGGCGCTCTGGCGCGACTCGATCCCCTCACTTCCGCGCGGGCCGCTGCACCAGATGACGGACTCGATGATCGCCACCGCGATGAGCGGCTATGCGGTGGACCGGACCCAAGAGCTGAAGCTGGGGCCCGTGGTGCGCACGCTGAAGGAAGGCACGTTCCTGTACCCCAACGAGATCGTGTCGCTGAGCCTGATCCAGCAGAACGTGGGCCGCCGACCGATCGTGTGGTCGGTCACCGCCGGTGGCGCAATGGCCGACCTGCGCGACTGGGTGGTGCAGCGCGGGCTGGGCTTCCACCTTCAGACCGCTCCGCCGGACAGCGGCGACCGGGCGCTCGATTTCCAGCGGCTGGCGGGTGCGCCGCTGCACGTCGCCGACACTGAACGGCTGGTCTACCAGACCTATCGCTATGCTGGACTCCTGCGGGATGGAGCGACGGAGCTCGATCCCACCTCCGCCAGCGCGGCCGCGAGCCTCGCGCTTCCTCCCGTTCAGCTGGTCTACGCTCACCAGGCCCGCGGCGAGCGGGAGCGGATGGAGCGGGCACTGGAGTATGCGGTGAAACTTTCGCCCAACGCCGGGCTCCGGCGGGCCCTCCTGGAGCTCCAGGCGGATCCGGGGGATACCACCCTGCTCCCGTCACCCCAATGACCTAGGTCCCGTAGTCCGCTCCGCTCCCGCCGCCTACACCCGCGCGACCTATCGGCTTAAATTACAAGGCTATGGAATACCCGGACCTGCCCGGCCGCCTGGCCCGGGTGCGTGAGACGGTGGCCCGGCATCAGGCGGTCGCGGGGTGGACTCATCCGGTCAGAATCATCGCCGTCACCAAGGGCCATGGGACCGGCGCGGTGCGCGCCGCTGCCGCTGCCGGCCTGAAGGACGTGGGGGAAAACCGGGTGCAAGAGGCATTGGAGAAGCAGGGACCGCTCGGAGATACCAGCCTCGCGTGGCATCTGATCGGGACGCTGCAGCGGAACAAGGCCCGACACGCCAGCGGGCGATTCGCCCTCATTCATTCGGTGGACCGCACCGAGCTGGGCGCCGAGCTGGACCGGCGGACGGCCGGTGACGCCCGCCAACGGATTCTGGTTCAGGTGAATTGCTCCGACGAGCCCCAGAAGGGCGGGGTGGAGCCCGAGGCACTTTCGGCCCAGTTGTCCGAGCTTCGGTCGTTTCCGCGGCTCGAGGTAATCGGTCTGATGACCATGAGTGCGCTCACCGACGACACGACAGAGCAGCGGCGGGCCTTCGGGCGGTTGCGAGCGCTGCGGGACGCGGCGGAGCGCGAGGGACACCGGCTCCCCGAGCTGTCCATGGGCATGTCGGGCGACTACCCGGTTGCCGTGGAGGAGGGCGCGACCATGATCCGGCTGGGAACGGTGCTCTTCGGAGAGCGCACGGCATGACCGCGGCCCCCCAGCTTCACGACCGGGTGGCGGGCGCGGCGGAGGCGGTGCGGAGCCGCACCAGGCTTGTCCCCGACATCGCCATCGTGCTGGGTACCGGGCTCGGTGGGCTCGCCCGCCAGATCGAGGTCGAGGCCGAGATCCCCTACGGCGAGATCCCGGGCTTTCCTTTGTCGACGGTGGAGACCCACGCCGGTAAGCTGCTGGCCGGCCGCCTGGCCGGCCGCCCGGTCATGGCGATGCAGGGAAGGTTTCACCGCTACGAGGGGTACACCCTCCAGCAGGTCACTTTTCCGGTGCGGGTTCTCCATGCGCTCGGCGCCAGGACGCTGGTGGTCTCCAATGCCTGCGGCGGCATGAATCCGCTGTGGGAACCCGGCGACCTGGTATTGCTGAGCGATCACATCAATCTGTTGGGCGACAACCCGCTGATCGGGCCCAATGACGAGCGGCTCGGTCCCAGATTCCCCGACATGTCGGCGCCGTACGACTCGGATCTGCGGGCGCTGGCGCGGGCGGTGGCGCTGGAGCTGGAGATCGTGCTCCGCGAAGGGGTCTACGTGGCGGTGCCGGGACCCAACCTGGAGACCCGGGCGGAATATCGGATGCTGCGGACCCTCGGCGCCGACGTGGTTGGGATGTCCACCGTGCCCGAGGTGATCGTGGCGGTGCACCAGGGCATGCGGGTGGTGGGGATCTCGATCGTCACCGATCAATGTCTCCCCGACGCGCTCGAGCCGGCCGACATCGGCCGCATCATCGCGACCGCGGCCCGCGCCGAGCCACAGTTGACCAGGCTGGTCACGACGCTGGTGGAGCGACTGTCCTGATGCCGTACCCTTCGTTGCCCGATGTCGGCGCCGACGAGCTGGAGCGGAGACAGCTCGCGCTCTGGAAGGAAGAGGACCTCTTCCATCGGACGCTCGAGGCCAACCGCGAGGGTCCCCCCTTCGTCTTCTACGAGGGCCCCCCGACGGCCAATGGCCGGCCGGGGATCCACCACGTCTTCGCCCGGACCATCAAGGACCTGATCTGCCGCTTCCACGCGATGCAGGGAAAGTCGGTCACCCGCATCGCGGGATGGGATACCCACGGGCTGCCGGTCGAGATCGAAGTCGAGAAGGAGCTGAAGCTCAACGGCAAGAAGGCGATCGAGGAGTTCGGCGTGCGCGAGTTCAACGCCCGCGCCCGCCAGAGCGTGTTCCAGTACCAGGAGGAGTGGGAATCGCTCTCCGACCGCATCGCCTACTGGCTGGACTACGAGCACCCCTACGTCACCTGCAGCAAGGACTACGTCGAGACCGTCTGGTGGCTGCTCGCCCGGCTGCACCAGCGCGACCTGCTCTACCGGGGACACCGGGTGCTGCCCTACTGCCCGCGCTGCGGGACGGTGCTGTCCAGTCACGAGCTCGCGCTGGGATACGAGAACGTCAGCACCAATTCGATCTACGTCACGTTCCCGCTCGATGACGGGTCCGGCCGCGAGCTCCTGGTATGGACCACCACGCCCTGGACGCTGGTCTCCAATGTCGCCGTGGCGGTTCACCCCGAGATGGAGTACGGAGAGTACGAGGTGGACGGCCGGCGGCTGATTCTGGCCACCGCCCGCGCGGCCCTGGCGATCGGCCCCGAGAGAGGGGCTCCCAGCTTCGCCGAGCTCGGCGCGCGCCGCACCTTTCCCGGGCGGGAGCTGCTGGGCCTGCGGTACCGGCGTCCGCTCGAGGTGGTGCCGCTTCCGGACGACCGTGCCTCCCGCCTGGTCGTGCCCGGAGAGTTCGTCACCGCCGAGGACGGGACCGGCATGGTTCACCTGGCCCCCGCGTTCGGCGCCGACGATTACCAGGCGGGCATCGAGCACGGTCTAGCCCTGGCCCGTCCCGTGGGTGCGGACGGCACGTTCACCGGAACCCTGTGGCCGGAGATCGAGGGGCGGCTGGTCACCGACAAGGAGACCAACGACCTCATCATCCAGCGGCTCAAGCGGGACGGCCGCTGGCACCTGACCCAACCCTACAGCCACAGCTATCCCCACTGCTGGCGCTGCGCCAGTCCGCTGATCTACTACGCGCGCGATTCATGGTTCGTGCGCACCACCGCGGTGAAGCGGCGGATGCTGGAGATCAACCGCGAGGTCGACTGGCATCCGCCCGAGGTCGGCGCGGGCCGGTTCGGCGAGTGGCTGGAGAACAACGTGGACTGGGCGCTCTCCCGCGACCGCTACTGGGGGACACCGTTTCCGGTCTGGATGTGTGATCGCGATCCCGGGCACGTGGATGTCATCGGCAGCTACGCTCGACTGGCCGAGCGTTGGGGCAGGGGCCTGCCGGCCGATTTCGACCCGCACAAACCGTTCATCGACGAGATCGCCTGGGATTGCGCCTGCGGCGGCACCATGCGGCGGGCCCCCGAGGTCATCGACGCCTGGTTCGACTCCGGCGCGATGCCGTACGCCCAGTGGCACTACCCCTTCGAGCACGAAGCGGAGTTCGCCGCCCACTTTCCGGCGGACTTCATCTGCGAGGGACTGGATCAGACTCGAGGGTGGTTCTATTCGCTGCTCGCGATCGCCACCGCCGGGTTCGACCGCCCGGCCTATCGCCACGTCATCGTCAATGGGCTGGTGCTCGACGCCGCGGGGCAGAAGATGTCGAAGACCCGGGGCAACGTGGTCGATCCATGGGAAATGATCGGCGCCTTCGGGGCCGACACGGTGCGGCTGTACCTGCTGGCCTCGAGCCAGGTCTGGCTGCCCAAGCGCTTCGACCAGGAAGCGATCGGCGAGGTGGGGCGGGGGTTCGTGAACCAGTTGCGCAACACCTACAAGTTCTTCGCCGATTACGCGGAGGAGTGGTCGCCGGGCCAGTCTCCCCCGCCGGCGGAGCGGCCACTGGTAGACCGCTGGCTTCTGAGCCGCCTCGACGCGACGATCGATGCGGTGCGTGCCGCATGGAGCGCGTACGATCCGACGGCCGGCGTCCGGGTCCTGATAGGGTTCGTGGACCAGTTGTCCAACTGGTACGTCCGGGTCAACCGGTCGCGCTTCTGGGCGGTCGACGCCGTCGCCGATCCGGCGGCACTCGCCACCCTGCATGAGGCGCTGGTCGCGGTCAGCCGGATGCTGGCGCCGGCGGCGCCGTTCCTCAGCGACTGGCTGCATCGGGCCCTGGCGGGAACTTCCGTGCACCTGGCCCGGTTTCCCGAGTCCTCCGGCCGAAGGGACGAGGCGCTGGAGGCCGCCATGGAGGCGGTGCGCCGGCTGGCTTCACTGGCCCGGGCCGCGCGCGAGGAGCGCGGCCTTCGCGTCCGGCAGCCGCTCGCCCGCATCCAGGTCGCGGTGCCAGCCGCGGCTCGGGGGCCGGCGCTGGAGGAGCTGCTGGAGCTGCTCCGCGCCGAGGTGAACGTCAAAGCGGTGGACGTTGTGGCTTCCGATACGGAGCTCGTGCGACTTCGGGCCAAGCCCAACTTTCGCGCGCTCGGGAAGCGCTACGGCAAGCGGACTCCGGCCGTCGCGGCCGCGGCGGCTTCGCTGGAGCCCGACCAACTCCGCGCGCTGGAGCGCGGCGAGCCCGCCACCGTCGACGTCGACGGCGAGCCGGCCACCTTTCTGCCCGAGGACGTGGTGGTGGAGCGTGACGTCGCGAGCGACTGGATGGTGGCGAGCGACGGCCCCTACGTCGCCGCGCTGGACCCCGCGCTCGACGAGACGCTCCTGCGGGAGGGACTCGCGCGCGAGGTCGTCAATCGGGTGCAGCGGCTCCGCAAAGAGGCGGGATACGTCTACACCGACCGGATCGGCCTCTGGATCTCCGGCGACGAGCCGGTGCTCGAGGCGGTGCGCGGCCACGCGCAGTTCATTCAGGGACAGACACTGGCCCGGCGGCTGGAGTTGGGGGCTCGGGCGCCGGAGCCCGATCTGGAGCAAGCGGTGGACATAGACGGGCATGGAATGATGGTGGGAGTGCAACGATACCTGGACGGCCGTAACGGGGCCGGTCCGCAACCCAGGGATGAGGAATGAACAAGAAGCAGTTGGCGCATTTCGAGAAGCGCCTCATGGAAGAACGGGCGCGGGTCATGAAGGAGCTGGGCTACTACGACGAGTCCTTCAACGCGACCCTGCAGTCCTCCGACGGCGACCTTTCCTCCTACTCGTTCCACATGGCGGATCAGGGCACCGACGCCATGGAGCGGGAAAAGCAGTTCCTCTTCGCCTCGCAAGAAGGGCGCTACCTCTGGCACGTCAACGAGGCGCTCCGCCGGCTCTACGGCACTCCGGACAAATTCGGACACTGTCACCAGTGCGGCCAGGAGATCAACTTCGAGCGCCTGGATGCGCTTCCTCACGCGCGCCTTTGCATCACCTGCAAGGAGAAAGAGGAAGATGGGAAGCGCCGCTGAGCCCGCGGCGGGGCCGGAGCGGTGGATTTTCTGGGCGGCGGCCGCGCTCGTGGTGGCGCTCGACCTGCTTACCAAGATCGTCGCCGAGGCCACGCTGCTGCGCACGCCGGGGATCGCGGTGTTGGGTGACTGGTTCCAGCTCCGTCTGGTCTACAACCAGGGCGCCGCGTTTGGATTGCACTTGGGCCCCTACTCCCGCTGGATCTTCCTGACCGTCGCCATCGTCGCGGTGTTCGTGCTGCACCGGATGTCGCGCACCAGTCCGCTGGGCGACTCGTTCCGTCAGCTCGCGCTGGGCCTGGTGGCCGGGGGCGCGGCCGGCAACCTCATCGACCGCATCCGCAGCGAGCGCGGGGTGGTGGACTTTCTCGACGTGGGGATCGGGGCGCTCCGCTGGCCCACGTTCAATGTGGCCGACATCGCCGTGAGCTGCGGCGCGATCGCGCTGGTGATCTCGATGTGGCGGGAGGACTCCCGCCGCGTGGAGCCGGAGTCGGCGTCGGCGGCGTGACGCCGGTGGAGTTCACCGTGGTTCCGGTCGAGACCGAGCGTCTCGACCGATTTCTCGCCGACCAGCTGGGACTGTCCCGCACTCAGGCCGCGCGGCTGGTGGCCGACAAGGCGGTGACGGTCGACGGTAAGCCGGCCCGCGCCTCACGGATTCTCACCCGCGGCGAGCGCGTCGCGGTTCGATTCCCCGAGCGCGAGCCTCCCCGCACCCTCCGTCCCGCCGCCATCCCGCTCGCCGTCGTCTACGAGGACGAGCATCTCGCCATCATCGACAAGCCCGCCGGTCTCGTGGTCCACCCCGCGCCAGGGCACTGGGACGACACCCTGGTCAACGCGCTGGTCGCCCGCGGCACGACTCTGGCCGGCGGCGCGGAAGGCCGGCCCGGTGTGGTCCACCGGCTCGACCGCAACACCTCCGGCTTGATGGTCGTCGCCAAGACCGAGCTCGCCCACCGGCGTCTCGGCGCCGCCATCGCGGGCCGGCGGGTGCGCCGCACCTATGCGGCACTCGCCTGGGGCCATTTGGGCGAGAGTCCCACCGTGATCGTCGCGGCGGTGGCCCGCCACTCCCAGGACCGCAAGCGCATGGCGATCGATCCGCGGGGCAGGCAGGCCCGAACCGACGCGCACGTGGTGGCCCGCTTCGACGTGGTGGACCTGCTGCGGCTGGAGCTGCACACCGGACGCACCCACCAGATCCGGGTGCATCTGGAGCACATCGGCCACCCCATCGTGGGCGACCCCACCTACGCCGGCGGGGGCAGCCGCAGGGTTTCCGGCGCGGCGCGCCGCGATGCCGAGGCGCTGGAGCGGGTGACGCCGAGGCAGGCGCTTCACGCGGCCGCTCTGGCATTCCGCCACCCAGCCACCGGCGAGCCCCTGGAATTTCGGGCCGAATGGCCGGCTGATCTGAGGGAAACCCTGCGCTTGGCCGGGGGGACGGACATCGTTGCTCACCCCGAACCCCTGAGCTATCTTCTTTTCTATAATAGAGATGGCTAATTCGAAGACGCTCCACGCCGTCATCTTTCGGATCGGTGCGCTTATTTGCGCGGCCCCGGCAGGGATCGTGCGGGAGATCCTGCCG
>JACCRH010000199.1 GCA_013813675.1 Gemmatimonadales bacterium | reverse complement strand
TCGATCGCTCCATACTCAAGGTGAAGCCGAGCGTGATCGTCTGCGTCCCGTCGGGCATCACCGAGGTGGAGCGCCGGGCCGTGCGCGACTCCGCCCGCTCGGCCGGGGTCAAGCGGCTGCTGATGGTGGCCGAGCCGATGGCGGCGGCGATCGGTGTCGGCCTGCCGGTGGAAACCCCCGTCGGGAGCATGGTGGTCGACATCGGGGGCGGCACCACCAACGTCGCGGTCATCGCGCTCTCCGGCATCGTGTGCGACGCGTCCATCCGCACCGGTGGCGACGAGCTGGACCAGGCGATCGTGCAGTACATGCGGAAGACCTACAGCCTGCTGGTGGGTGAGCCGACCGCGGAGCGGATCAAGATCCGCCTCGGTTCGGCCGTGCCGCTGCTTCCCGAAGAGGAGCTGGACGTGAAGGGCCGCGACCTGGTCTCGGGCCTTCCCAAGATCGTGCGCATCGATTCGTCGGGCGTGCGCGACGCCATCCAGGAGCCGATCTCGCGGATCGTGAACGCGGTGCGCCGCGCGCTGGAGATGACCCCACCGGAGCTGGCGAGCGACATCCTCGACCACGGCATCGTGCTCACCGGCGGCGGGGCCCTGATCCGCGGCCTCGATCAGCTGCTGATAGACGAGACCGGGCTTCCGGTCCGGGTGGACGGGGATCCGCTGACCTCGGTGGTTCGCGGCACCGGCAAGATCCTCGATGACTTCAATCGGTACGGCAGCGTCCTGACGACCTGACCTTCCTGGGGAGCTTTCCCTGGGACCCCAGCCCCACACGCCGGCATTCCCGCCCACGGGCGAGGTGTCCGGCGTGTGGTGTTTGTGGGGTCGCGGCCACAGGTGGGGTCCACATCGGCTCGGGACTTCCGTCCGAGCCGGCTTCGGGACCGGGGTCCGATGGTCGCTGGCGGTCTCGGGAACTCGATGCCCCGGCGGCGGTTGCGAGAGGTCTTCAGAGCGCCGTCACCGGCTCACTCGCAGGTGGCATGGCTCTGGCCTCTCCAGAGGGACGACTCTCACGGAGGTCTGTCAATGTCGGTCAGCGGGCTCTTCTCGGTTACTCTGAGCGCCATCTCGTTGTCGAGCGGCGCCTCGCAATCTCCTACTGGACGCTGATCATGCCCGGGCCTTGGGAGATCCTGGTGATCGAGGACGACCAGCTCGACCGCGAGCTCGTAGCGGAGCTGCTGGCCGTGCGGGGGCGAGGCGGCGTGCGAGTGACCCAGGTCGCCGACCTGCAGTCGGGACTCGTGGCGCTCGGCACCCGGCGCTTCGACCTGGTCATGCTCGACACCAAGCTGCCCGACGCCAGCGCCCTCCACGCGCTCCGCGCGGTGGGCGACAAGGCACCGCTGACCCCGATCCTGCCCCACCCCGCGTACATCTCGGCTCAGACCCGCCAGACCGCGCGCAGCCGTGGCGCCTTCGACGTCGTCGTCCGCGGCGACCTGAACGGGATGTGGGCGGCCGTCAACAAGCTCCTCACACTCAGCACGTTCGGCGGCGATATCTTCCCCTCGGCACGCGCGGTCGGACAATGATTCACTGGTCGGCGGCGTATGCGACCGCCGATCGCTTCGCTTCGTGGACCACCTCCTGGGACTGGTTGCAAGGGCCGGGGCGGCCGGGTAGCGTTGTGGCGACCGCGGCGAACTCGTGGTCCCACCGGCTATCCATCTGGAGGAGGTCACGCGTGAGCGCGCGTCAGCCAGCCCGGGCCACGCCCGCCCCGACGCGAGGGCGGGAGGCCCGGCTCAAAACCGACTTCGCTCACCTGTATCCCGGCATCGAGTCCACCGCCTGGGCTCCAGTCGAGACGCTCATCAACCGCGTCGTCACCCTGCTCTACGGCGATCCGGCCAACTCGGGGCTGATCACCGGCGCGCGGCTGCTGCGCGAAGATCACTTCGAGTTCCGCGGCATCTCCCCCCGGCCGGAGGGCTGGCCCACGGGATTGACGCGAATGAGCGACGCCGCGGCCCCGCCCGACCGAAGCTGATCCTCACGCCCTTGCGGAGCCGCCGCCGGGGCGCTCTGTTATCAGGGCAGTTCGACAACCAAACCACCCCCTCGTCGTGGAGAGGGTTCCTGGCCGTGCCCCTCGGCCCTGGAGCCGCGTATGCTCTCTCCCGACCCGCTTCCGCTGGCACTGTTTCGCCCGCCGATCGTGCTGGTGGTCGAAAGTCGCACCGCCGCTCGCACCTCGACCAGCCGGCTGCTCGCCGCGCTGGGATACGACGCCCGCCCCGCAAGGGACGGACAGCAGGCGCTTCGGATCCTCCTCCAGTACCCGAGCCTTCACCAGCTGGTGCTCACCAACATCGTGCTGCCCGACATGGACGGCGGCCAGCTCGCCGAGCGGGTCCACATCCAGGGAGCCGGCACCCGGGTGGCGCTCATCGCGGAGTACGCGCCGATCGGGAAGGCCGCCGCGGTGATCGCGGCCCATCCCGGGATCCCGGTGCTGAGGAAGCCGTTCGGGTTCAGGGAGCTCTACGAGTTGCTGTGTCCGCTCATCGGGCCGCCCAAGGCCGCATTGCCGCTCTCGGGGAGAGCGATCCGGCCCAGTCGCCGGCGCCACCGCGTCAGCATTCAGTAGGCGGCCTCAACTTCATTCGACGATCACCTGCCCGGTCATGAATGGGTGGGGCTCGCAGTGGTAGTCGAACGCTCCCGCCGAGGGGAAGGTCTGGGTGAAGATGTCGCCCGGCGCGAGCAGGGGCGATTGCCATTCGCCTTCATCCGCCGTGCTGGTGTGGGGATCCTCGTCGCAGTTGATCCAGGTCACCCGCTCGCCCGCGCGCACCCGCACCTCGGCCGGGCCGAACGCGAATCCCCGAATCACCACGACTGTGGAGCCGGGCAGGCCCTCCCCGATGGGGAAGCGGCATTCTCCCTCCACCGGTGCGGTCGCACCCCGCTCCGAGAAGCACCCGGCCAGGGCGCCGGCGGCGATGCCGGCGGCCAGACCCAGGATCGTCAG
>JACCRH010000031.1 GCA_013813675.1 Gemmatimonadales bacterium | reverse complement strand
GGGATGACAGGCGGTTGCGCGATCAACGGTGGTAGACTTTTCCGAGGTTACCCGCATGCCCAAGGAATCTGTCCGCACCCCGCGCCTCGACCTCACACCGCTGAGCGCCGACGCGATCGACGCGCTCCTCGCCGGCGACGGCATCCGGCTCCTGGCCCTCACCGGGGCGCGATTTCGCCACCCGGCCCCACCGCCCTACATGGCCGACGCGCTGCCGGTGGTGCGGGATCGTCTGCGGGCGGAGCCGTCCGAGGCGGCGTGGTGGAACTGGCTCATCGTGGATCGCGCGTCAGGGGAGGCGGTGGGATCGGTCGCGTTCGCCGGACCGGTGAATCCGGAGGGAGCCGTGCTGATCGGTTACGCCATGTACGCCGACTTCGAGGGGCGCGGCTATGCCACCGAGGCGGTGCGGGCGCTGGTGGCCTGGGCGTTCGGCCAGTCCGGGGTGCGCGAGGTCCGGGCGCTCGCCCCAGTATGGAATACCCCCGCGCTGCGGGTGGCCGAGAACGTCGGGATGCGTCCGGTGGCTGCGGAAGAGGACGACGACGTCGGCGAGGTGTTGCTCTACGCCGTCACCGCGCCAGCATCCGTCGGATCGGCTTGATCAAGAGGGCGAGCACCACCGCGGCGCAACCGGCAAAGAGGGCCACCACGCCGAAGAGCTGCGGCAGCGAGAACGCTTCGTACAGTCCACCGACCCGGCCGCCGAGATAGTTGCCCGCCGACAGCGCCACGAACCACACCCCCATCGTGAGACCCACTATCCGGGCCGGCGCCAGCCGCGTCATGGCGCTGAGCCCCACGGGGCTGAGACAGAGCTCGCCGATGGTGTGGAGCAGATACGTCCCGACCAGCCAGAGGGGACTCACCCGAATCCCCTGCTCCGCGGCCTGCGCGGGAATCATCAGGATCGCGAAGCTCAGCGATACGAACACCAGCCCAATGGTGAACTTCGCCGGGCTCGACGGATCCCGGGGTCCCAGGCGCCACCAGATCCAGGCGAACACCGGTGACAGGACGACCAGTGAGAACGGAGCCACCGACTGGAGCCAGCTGGGGGGGAACTCGAAGCCGAACGCCTCGGTCCGGGTATCCCGCTGGGCGAACAGGTTGAGGGTGGATCCCGCCTGCTCGAAGACCGACCAGAAGATCGTCGCCGCGACGAAGAGCACCAGAACGACCACCAGTCGTTTCCGCTCATCGAGTGTCCATTGCCCCGCCAGGAACATCCACAGGAAGAACACCACGGTGGTGAGGATCAGCACGACGCCGAGCGCATTGCTCACTCCCTGCGCGGTGATGGCGACCGCGCCGGTGCGCGCAAGCAGCCAGAGCAGCGCGGCGCCGCCTACGAGCAGGGCCACACCTGTCCGCAGCACTCGCCGTTGCGAGGCTACCGCTTGCACCGACTCCGCCGGGGCGGGGTACATGCCGGCGCTCCCCAGATGTTTCCAGCCGGTCAGGTACTGAACCAGGCCGAAGAACATCCCCACCGCGGCCATGCCGAAGCCCCAGTGCCAGGAGTTCTCGGGCGCGATCCCCATGC
Source organism: Gemmatimonadales bacterium (assembly GCA_013813675.1). Taxonomy (GTDB): domain Bacteria; phylum Gemmatimonadota; class Gemmatimonadetes; order Gemmatimonadales; family GWC2-71-9; genus CAVVWJ01. The sequence goes on along the minus strand of JACCRH010000031.1, from coordinate 3,737 downwards.
CGCTGAGAATTCCGCGGAACTGGGCGCTTTGGGCGAACCACCCGCACACCAGCGGCGCGATGAAAGCTCCGGTGTTGATGCCCATGTAGTAGAGGGAGAAGCCGGCGTCGCGCCGCTCGTCCTCCGGCGTGTAGAGCGCGCCCACCATGGTGCTGACGTTGGGCTTGAGCAGCCCGGTCCCGATGGTCACCAGGCCGAGTCCCGAGTAGAACGAGGTCAGCCTCGGGACCGCGAGACAGATGTGGCCCAGCATGATGAGCACGCCGCCGTAGAGCGTGGCACGCCGCTGGCCCAGGAAGCGGTCGGCGAGCCACCCGCCCGGGAGCGAGGTGATGTAGACCAGCGAGACGTACGTCCCGTAGATGGCGCCGGCCTTTGCGGTATCAAAGCCCAGTCCGCCGCTGGCGACCGACGCGGTCATGAACAGGATGAGCAGCGCCCGCATCCCGTAATAGCTGAACCGTTCCCACATCTCGGTGAAGAACAGCGTCGAGAGCCCGCGCGGGTGCCCGAAAAAGCTGGTGTCTCTCACCGCCACGGCGGCGGGAGGTGCGGCGGTAGTAGCCAAAGAGGACCTCGTCAGGACTTTCCGCTTCTCTTGTTGAGGATGTCGTCCAGCACCACTCGGTCGATCTTGCCGTCCATCCTCACCCGCACGTCGTAGTTTTCCCAGTACATGAAATTCCGCAGTGCCTCGAGGAACTGCTGATTGACCCGGCCCTGCTTCCGCGTCAGCCACTTCTGGGGTTGTCCGGCGGGTTCGGCGAGAAGAACGGGCTCGAGCTGCTCGACGATGGCAGGGGTGATCGACACCACCTGCGCCGGCTCGCTGGGGAAGAAGTGCAGCTTGTGCAGGGCGAGCAGGCGCTCCAGCTCGGCGATCGGGTCGAGGGCGTCGTACACCCGGATGTCGATGAAGCGATCGTTGGCGCCGAGATACCCGGCGTTCTTCCGGACGACCAGGAGCGCGGCGGACTGCATGCCGCGCTTATCGCCGCCGCCGCCCTGCCCGGCCTTGAGCGCCGCCACCAGCCGGTCGGCCAGCCCGCCGGCGGTCCGCTCGAAGGTCTCCGCCAGGTTCTTCACCGTTCGGTCGGAGACGAGGATGTTGCCTTGTGCGCTGAATCTGCGGCCCACCAGCACCTGGCCTTTCCCGCCGGCGACGCTGCCCTGCCCTCCGGGGGCGCCGACCCGGCCTCCGCTCCAGTCGAAGGTGCTGCTGCCGCTGAAGCTGGCGGCGTTGCCCCGGGCGTCCACGATGCCCACCTGGCGGTCCTGCAGCATGGTATCGGTGCGCATCACCGTCCGGAGCACCGCTTCGGCGGTCGCGCCGCCGGCCATGAGCTCCAGGCCCCGCTCGCCGTAGTCGGTGTTGCTCAGGCTCTGGGTGGCAACGGCGCCGACACCGGCCCGCGCCCACGGCACGATACCACCGACGTTGGGAAACTTGGACTGCACCACGACGCCGAGATCGCCGGTCGCGGAGTCCCAGCCGACGATGCTGTAGGTGTGAGCCAATCTCTGGAAATGCGCGGGGGCGGCGGTCGGCAATTGGGCCGAAAGAAGGGAACAGTGAAGGGTAAAAAGTGAAAGGGAAAGACACCGGACTGCCGCTTCCCGGGTTTCATGCCGTCGATTCACTCGATCCTCCCTTTCACTTTTTAGCGTTCACCTTTCACGGCGTTCCCGGTGTTGGCTTATCCCGCCCCATCTTCTTCTTGAGATAGGCCAGTTGCGCTTCCACCGCCTGGTCCCGCTTCCGCCGGTCCAGCTCGGCGGCCGTCTGTTGGGACTGGTCGGTGAACCGGGTCTCCCCCGCCGCCTCGAGGTCGCGCCAGGCGGCGTCGACGGATGCCGAGCGGGGTCCACCCTGCGCAGCGGCCCGCCAGTGGGCGGTCATCTCCTGCACTTCCCGCTCCGCCAGTGCCAGCTCATCGCGCTGCACGATGACCTTGCGCTCGAGCAGGAGGATCCGCTGGCGGTGGCGCAGGGCGAATTGCTCCGCCACCGCGACGGTCTCCGCGTCCGGTACCTCGGCCGCCAGGCGGCCCCGGCGCTCCGCGTCGGCGAGCTGCTTCCGTTCCGCCTGCAACTCGGTCTCGGCGGCGGCCAGCGCGCGCCGCATCTCGGTGAGGCCGAGCCGCGCCTCCACCAGCGCCTCGCGCAGGCCCGCGGCCAGGACCCGCGGGTCCGATCGGTTGCGATCGCGCAGCAGTCGGTCCAGCCGCGCTTTCAAGCCGTCGAACACGGCCGGCGCCTACCTCTCATGGAACCTCGGGGATCGGACGCCGGGTCCGGCGTCCGCTGATCGGAATCGGAATGCTAGACTCGGCGTCCGGGAGCGTCAAGCGAGCCTGCCGCCGCTCTTCCCCGATCGAGGGCTGGCGGATAGCCTACGGCGAACCTTACCGAGGCCCCCACCGAACATGTCCGCTTCTCCCTGCAGCATTTGTGAACAGGTCGCCGGCCGGGTCGCCGCGCCTGGGGGTCCCATCTATGATGACGGACTCTGGCTGGTCAGCCACCACACCGGCGCCCAGACCGATCCCGGTGAGCTGATCGTAAAAGTGCGCCGCCATTGCGAGTCGCTGGCCGACCTCACCGCGCCGGAGGCAGCGGCGCTGGGGCCGGTTCTCCGTGCGGCCGTGGGAGCGATCGAGCGGGTCGTTGGCCCGGAGCGCACCTACGTCGCCAGCTATGGCGAGCGGGTGCGCCACGTGCATTTCTTCCTCCTGCCCCGGACCCGCGCCCTCCCGGCCGGCCACGTGGTCTCCGACCTCTATCGCAAGGCGCGGATGTGGCTCCGGCAGGCCGGATTGGCTCGTAATCCCACCGCGGGCGACCGGGCCCAGACCGCGGCCCGTATTCGCGAGGACGAGGCATGGAGACGGCCGAGCAGCTGAGCAAAGCGCTTCGCGAGCGGTTCGGAGACCTCTGGCGGCGGCTGGGTGCGGCGGGCGAGGGTGACCACCTGACGGATGAGTTGCTGGATGCCTACCGGGAACCGCACCGGCACTATCACGGGATGGACCATCTCCGCGACTGCCTGCAGCAGCTCGACGCAGCACCGGCGGCCGGTGGGGACCGCGACCTGGCGGAGGTCGCGCTCTGGTTTCACGATGCGGTATACGTCCCCGGCGCCGTGGACAATGAGATCAGAAGCGCGGAGCGGGCGTTGCGGGCCTTCGCTGGAGCCTACCTACCGGAGGTGCTGGGACGCGAGGTGGCCCGCTTGATCCGCCTCACCGATCATGCCGCGGCGGCCGAGGATCCCCTGGGGGCGCTGGTATGCGACGTGGACCTCTCCATACTCGGCCGTCCCCCGGCGGAATTCGCGGAGTATGACAAGCGAATCCGCGCCGAGTATGCCGGGGTGGCCGAACCGCTCTACCGGACTGGACGGGCGTCGGTCTTGGCCCGCCTTCTGGCCCGGGAGTCGCTCTACCGGTCACCTCATTTCAAGGAGCGCTACGAGCTGGCCGCGCGGCAAAACCTGGAACGATCTTTGGCGAAGCTGATGGCCAAAGCCGACCCGGAGTGACCTGGATCACGTCGATGCAGGACAAGCAGGCTTAGCCTTTGAGACTAAGTCACAGCCAAGGGCTGGCACGGCTTGCGGCATTTGACGTTTGAGACACTGGACCCCTGAGCGAGCCGCTCCACGGCGAGCTCCCACAAGCTCCAATACCTTGGAAAAGGAGATCACATGAAGCGCGCATCCTGGATTCTCGGCTCGA
>JACCRH010000192.1 GCA_013813675.1 Gemmatimonadales bacterium | reverse complement strand
GTCGCTGCGCCGCGTGAGCTCCTTCTCCGCCTTGAGCAGCTCGACCCGGGCTGAGAGCCACTCTTTACGTGTCCCGGTCAGGTGTTTCGTCATCGCTCTTCTCTCCTTCGTTCGGGTGTCCTTCATCGTTCGTTCCCTTCCGTCCCACGCTCGGTCGACGTCTCACGCGTCCAGTTGTTGGTCAGGAGATAGATTTAGCGCCGGGCATCGAACGATGGGAGTTACAAGCGTGACGGGATTCCGATGGACTCGCTGATCACTGCCGCGGCGCGTGCACTCGCAGCGGGCGATCCCCTCGGCGCATTGAAGCGGGTGGCCCTGCGCGACGACGCGCCCGCTCTCGCGCTGCGAGGCATCGCGATGGCGCAGCTCGGCGATCTCGTTCGAGCGAAGACTCTTCTGCGACGTGCGGCGCGTGGCTTCGGTCCGAAAGAGGCTGTGGCTCGCGCGAGGTGCGTCGTCGCGGAGGCCGAGATCGCGCTCGCCTCGCGCGACTTGGGCTGGCCTGCGAAGGCGCTCGACGCGGCGCGGGCGACGCTCGAAGAGCACGGCGACCGGGTAAACGCCATGCATGCGCGGTATCTCGAGGTCCGGCGCCTCCTCCTGATCGGACGCGTCGACGAGGCCGAGGGTACGCTCGCGGAGCTCGATCCCGCGCTCTTCCCTCCCGCGTCGAGGACTGCCCACGAGCTGGTGGTCGCGGGGATTGCGATGCGGCGCCTCCGGGCGAGGGCGGCGCGCGCTGCGCTCACTCGTGCCGAGCGCGCAGCGCGCCACGCACGTATCCCTGCGCTGGCGGCGGAGGTCGAAAACGCATTCCTCGTCCTGAGCGCGCCCGCTGCGCGCCTGATTGCGAGTGGCGAGGAGCGACTCCTCCAACTCGAGGAGGTCGAAGCGTTGCTGGCGTCGAAAGCATTGGTCGTGGACGCTTGCCGTCATGTCGTGCGTGACAAAAGCAAGGTGGTCTCGCTCACAAGGCGTCCGGTGTTGTTCGCGCTCGCCCGCGCGCTGGGCGAAGCATGGCCGGGAGACGTACCGAGGGACACGCTCGTCGCGCGCGCATTCGGAGCAAAGCTCGCCGATGAATCGCATCGCGCGCGGTTGCGAGTTGCGGTAGTGCGGCTTCGCACGTTGCTTCGGACACTGGCCGACGTGAGCGCGACGAAGCGAGGTTTTGCGCTGGCGCCGCGGCGCGCACGCGAGGTAGTCGTGCTGGCGCTGCCCGTCGAAGAGGAGCGTGCGGGGGTGCTCGCCCTCCTCGCCGACGGTGAATCGTGGTCCAGCTCGGCCCTTGGGCTTGCGCTTGGCACGAGCCAGCGCACCGTGCAGCGGGCGCTCGACTCGCTTGCGGCAGCAGGCAAGGTGCAGTCGTTCGGGCGCGGGCGAGCCCTTCGTTGGATGACCCCGCCCGTGCCGGGATTCACGACGACCTTGTTACTCTCCGCTCCTCTGCCGATGGACTAGGATGGAAGCATGAGTCGATCGACCGCCGAGATCGTCCGTGAGTATGGACCCTTTTCGGGTGCCAACAGCGTGCATGGAGTCACGTATGACGGTCAGAACGTCTGGTTTGCTGCTGGGGACAAGCTGAACGCCTTCGATCCTGCGAGCGGGAAGACGGTGCGCTCGATCGATGTCGCCGCGCTTGCAGGAACGGCCTTCGACGGCCAGCACCTGTTTCAGCTCGCCGAGGATCGCATCCAGAAGATCGATCCGAAGACCGGCCGTGTGCTCGCCACGATCCCGGCGCCCGGCGGGGGCGGTGACTCGGGGCTCACGTGGGCCGAAGGGACGCTCTGGGTGGGCCAGTATCGGGACCGGAAGATCCATCAAATCGATCCCCAAACAGGGGCGATTCTTCGCACGATCGAGTCCAACCGCTTCGTCACCGGAGTCACCTGGATCGACGGCGAGCTCTGGCACGGCACCTGGGAAGGTGACGAGAGCGATTTGAGGCGAGTCGATCCTCGAACGGGAGAGGTCCTGGAGAGGCTCGAGATGCCGCCCGGCGTGAGCGTTTCGGGGCTCGAGTCCGATGGCGGCGATCAGTTCTTCTGCGGAGGAGGAAGCAGCGGGAAGGTGAGGACCGTCCGCCGGCCCAAGCGAGGCTCCACGACGGGCAGCGGCTCCGAGATCCCCGGCGACTCCAAGAGCAAGTAATCGAGGCGGCCCTGGCGGGCGAGCTTCGGGATCATTCGGCTTTGAGTCGATACCCCACCCCTGGCTCCGTCACCAGCAGCCGGGGCCGCGCGGGATCGCTCTCCAACTTCTGCCGCAACTGCGCCATGTATACCCTCACGTAGTGCGATTGATTCGCGTAGTTCACGCCCCACACGTCTTTGAGGACCTGGCGGTGGGTGAGGACCTTACCCGCGTGCCGAATCAGGAGGGTCAGGAGCTTGTACTCCGTGGGGGTGAGCGTGCTGCGTGACCATCAGCGGCACCAGGATTTCATCGGGCCCCGCTTCCTGGTGCATGTGGCGGCGCTGGAGATGCATCCCCTGGACGTGGAGGACCGGATCGAGGAGTTGCGCCGCGCTCACGGGATCGGCTACTGCAACATCACCAAGTGCTGTACCGCGGTGTGCCCCGAGCACATCACGATCACCGACAACGCGATCATCCCGCTCAAGGAGTACTCACGCGCGAAGGCGGCAACAAGTTCGCCTGGCTTCCTGGTCACGCGTCGCCCCTGTCGGGCATCCACAGATTGGACCACGAATGCCGAGCCGAGTACAACGAGCGCCAGCAATCTCAATCGAGCGTAGGAGATCATGGTAGTAGAATCTCAGAAGGTCTATGCTGAGCTCTCCAGTGTCGCCGAGTCCGCGAACACGAGCCTCTCGACGGCAATGTATGGATCATTCTGTGGCTCGGCCGCCGCTGTCCGCGCCAATGACTCGTGTCCGCGTCTTCCGCGGCCCTTGGAGCAACATGATCCTTAGTGCAGGCGTCAGTAGGGCTTCCACGTACACGATTGCCCAGAGGACCGCGGCCGACACTAGGACGTCCCAGCTGAAGCAGTAAGCGGAGGTCCCGAACATCGGCCGGAGACCGGGACCGGTTCAGTCAACCGGCTGCGTGGCAGCGGCACTGGGTACGAGATCCTCCCGGGCAAGGGCCGACGATGATCGGGCGGCGGCCGTGTTTCAGAGCCTCGCCGACGTCTGCTCCCTGGTCTTGCGATCAGACCGGCCTGACGATCCGTATCAACCGTGGATGTCACGGCCGCATCCCGGACGGTAGGACTTGACGATCTGAGCGGGGAGACCGTCATCGTATGCGCCACCCTCGCGGGCGACACGCGGGACCCGCAGCTTCGCGCGCGACTGGCGGATGTACGCCATGCCCACGGCCGCCGACACAAAGTTGTGGAACGCGAGCTGGTTCATCTGCGAGAAGTACG
>JACCRH010000179.1 GCA_013813675.1 Gemmatimonadales bacterium | reverse complement strand
CGTGCGCGAGCTCGGCAAGGTGCAGCTGGGCGAAGTGCGGGTCGAGGCCGACGTGGTGACCGAGGTTGGCATCGAGCACCGCACGACCGTCATGCCCGTGGTGGCCAATCTGGACGGGGCGGACCACGTCGAGCCGACGGTCGAGCAGACGTTCCTCCGCTTCGAGGCCGCCCGGGCGCGCGAGGAAGCGGTACGGCGCGCGGATCGGGGGGACTACGACGGCGCCGCGGCGAGCCTCCGCGCGACGGCGCGCAATCTCGCGGCCTGCCCAGCGGGACCCGGCCTCGCCGAGGAGATCGAAGACCTGGAGGCCAATGCGGCGCGACTGGACGAGCGGCAGTACGACGCGAGCGACCGGAAGTATCAGGGAGCCCGGGCGATGGCGGCGCGGGACCTCAAGGCGGAGTATGCCCAGCGGGTGAGCCGGCGGCGACCGCGGTGACCGGCCCTGTCACACCCCCCGATCTACTCATTGCGCCGGAGTCCGCCCCCCCTGGAGCCGCCGCACCAACGCGGGCAGATTCTGGATGACCACGATGCGGGCGGCGGGGCTCCGGCGCACCATGACGAACGTCTTCCCGTCGGGGGAGATGTCGTAGTTGGCGTGCGGCGCGGTCCCCACGATGTCCACGATGGGGAAGAGCCGCTTCCGGCCGGTCACGTGCAAAGCGGGCGTCGTCGCAATGCCGGCGGCGACGAGGTAGGGATCGGCCTCCTTGGTCTCGCGATAGAAGAGCTCCTTCCCGTCGGGACTCCACACCGGCTCGTTCCCCCCGTCGAGCGAGACGAGCACCTGGTCTCCTTCGCCCGCGAGGTCGCGCACGTAGACCTCGTCGCGGCCCGACTGGTCCGAGACGAACGAGATCCAGCGGCCGTCGGGCGACGCGCCGACGAACTGCTCCGAGAACGGGCTGGCCACGAGGGGCTCGAGTGGCCCCCGGCCGGCGTTGCGCACGATGCCGGCGTCGGTTCGCGAGTCGGCACCAACGGAATCGGGCCGCCGCGGGTCACGGCGCAGGTCGTTGCCGGTGGTGACCAGCGCGCTGCCGTCTCGCAGCCAGACTCCGGTGTACGAGAGGGAGCGCGACGCCAGCAGGGTGTCAGGTGGCTCGGCGCTCCCCGGCGGCTTCCGCAGAAGGACCAGGGTCACTCCGTCGGGCTGGTTCACCGGCACGATGTAGGTGATGAACCGGCCGTCCGGCGTCCAAGTCGCGTCGTGCCCGTCACGATCGAAGCTGGCGCGGGAGAGGGTGCCCTCCTCCAGCGCCATGACCCAGACGTTCCGCCCTTCAATGGAAGTAAAGTCCAGGAGGAGGCGGTGGCCGTCGGGCGAGAACATGGGAGAGTGGAAGTTGCGCCGCTCGCTGGTGACCGGCCGGCTCGCGCCCGCCCGGTCCACGAACACGAGGGACGCGGGCTCCTCCGGGATGTAGGCCACATTGCCGTTGGCCGCCACGGCGAACTGGGCCACCGACGTCCCGGTCACGGCCACGTTGGTGCCCACCGTGATGGGCGGTCCCGTCAGCCGGCGGCCCTGCTGATCGAAAGGCGCGGCCTGCAGATTTCCGCCGGGCAGCACGAAGACGAGAAATCCCTGGGTGACTCGCGCATCCACGACCGGCGTGCCGAGGAGCGCGGTCTCGGCGCCGGTCTCGAGGTCCACCAGCAGCACCGGCCCGCCCGTGTTGCCGACCCGGGTCCGGAGGATCAGCGCGGTGCGCCCGTCCGGCAGGATCTGCTGCAGCTGGCTCTGGTTTCCCGGGAGTCGCCGGACCAGCGAATCCCCCACGACCTGCCCGATGGCGCCGGACTCGGTGAACCAGAGACTCCCATCGGGCGCCCACACGGCATCGTTCGACGTGATCACCGTCCTGGCCAGCAGCTCGGCGGTGCCGCCGTCGAGCGGCAGGCGGAGGATCTGGTTCTTCACGGCCTGCGTCCCCACCACAGACCTGCCGTCCGGCGACACGAGCGGGCTGCCCATCCCGACCGCGCCCGGGATCGGCGAGGGCCCCTCGGCATCGAGCGACTGGCGGACCAGCCGCATGCTGCCGTCGCCGCCCATCACCGAGTAGACCAGTCCCTGGCCGTCGGGCTCAAACGTCAGGTGCCGCTGTGACGAGCTGGCGCCGCTTCCTCCGAGTCCCGGCGCGATGATCGCGAGACGCGAGGGGGGAGGCTCGGGCCTGGGGCGGAGCAGGGCCCACGCGGCGAGAGCGCCGGCGAGGCCGGCCGCCACCCAGCCCAGCCAGGGCGTCGCGCGCCTGAACGCTCCGACAGCCGGGGCACGGGTGGCGGGGAGCGAAATGGTCGGGGCGCTCTGGGACCGCTGCGGTCCCGTTCCCGTCAGTGCCTCGCTGAACTCCTTCGCGGTGCCCCAGCGATCGGCGGGGAGCTTCTGGAGGGCGGTGAGGATCGCGGCCTCGGCCGCGGCGGAGACGGTCGGCCGCTTGGGCCGCAGCGGAGGCGGCTGCTCGGTGAGGACTTTGGCCACGATCGCCTGAGAGCTGGGGCCGGTGAATGGTGGCTCGCCGGCGAGCATCTCGTAGGTCATGGCGCCGAGCGCGTACACGTCGCTTCGGGGGCCGATCACCCGCTCGCCCATCGCCTGCTCGGGCGACATGTAGGCCGGGGTGCCGAGCGACATTCCCGTCTGGGTCATGCGGTGGCCGCCGGCCTCCTGCACGGCCAGGGCGATGCCGAAGTCGGAGACCAGGGCGGCCCCGTCCTGGAGTAGGGTGTTCTCGGGCTTGACGTCGCGATGGACGACGCCCTGGCGATGGGCGTAGTCGAGCGCCGAGGCGACTTCCCTGGCGAGCCGCAGGGCCTCGTCCACCGGCAGCTGCTTCTCGCGCTGGAGACGCGCACGCAGCGATTCGCCGGCGACGTAGGGCATGACGTAGTAGAGGAGGCCGTCGGCCTCCCCCGAGTCGATCAGCCCGAGGATGTGCGGGTGCTGGAGGTTGGCCGTGACCTTGATCTCGGCCAGGAAGCGCTCGCTGCCGAGGACGGCGGAGAGCTCGGGGTGCAGGACCTTGATGGCGACCTTGCGGCCGTGCTTGAGGTCATCGGCGAGGTAGACGGTGGCCATGCCACCTTGACCCAGCTCGCGCCCCAGGCGGTACCGGTCGGCGACGGAGGAGGCGAGGCGGGCCGCGGGGCTGGTCACTCGCCGGGTATTCTAGCC
>JACCRH010000119.1 GCA_013813675.1 Gemmatimonadales bacterium | reverse complement strand
TGGGGTCGAGAATCAGAACGCGTGTTGGAAACGGGTAACCACGAAGTCCTCCGAAGGCCGATCGCCGGTCGGGCCGCCGCCCTCGAACGTGGTGTGCTCGTAGTTCACGACCACCTTGATCTGCTTGCTCAGGTGCCAGTTCACTCCCATGCCGATACCCTTGGCCTTGCTCACCGCGCTGGTGGGGTTGGCGAACGTGGGGAATGCGTCGTCGTCGATGTCCAGCTCGCCATAGCGCGCGGCCAGCTCGAACGCGCCCCAGGTGCCTTCCTTGAGGTCGAAGGGCTTCTTGGGTGTAGGACTTCTGAATCCAGCCTGCTCACCGGTCAGGAAGTATCCGGCGCTGGCTTGCCACGCCCGATGATTCAGCTTCGCGGTGGTAGCGGCCGCGCGCACTTCCTGGCTGGAGAGGATGAACTCACCGAGCACGCCGAGCGACCCCAGGCCGAGATACGCATGTGGCGAGACCCGCGTGCGGCGCCCCTCGGCGATCACCGTGTTGGCCGGTGTCACCGCGTCGCTCCGATAGCGGAAGACGGTCTGCTGGGAGGCGCTGCGGTATCCGGCCAAGCCGGTCGCGGTTGCGGTTCCCATCTCTTCGCCGGTGCTGCTCGACACACCAAATCCGAGACCTTTGAGCGAGCCCTGCTTGACCGGCTGGATGTAGATCCGGGCCGCGAGTTCCTTGGAGTCGTTGCCGTCGCCATCGCCGTTGGCCAGATCCGCGACGCCGTTGAAAATCCCCACCTGATAGGCGAACAGTCCGGCCGATACGTCACCCGCGATCTGCAGGCCGACGTCGCGGTTCGGCGCGAGGTTGGTGGGCAGGCCACGCTCGGCGAACGTGATGTCGGTGGCCGACTGGAGCCGCTCGAACCCGACCGGCGGCTTGTATTTTCCGGCCCGCACGGCAAACGCGGGACTGAACTTTCCCTCCCAGTAGGCGTCGAACAGCGTGGTGGTTCCCTGGGCGAAGTCGGGCATGAGGCGGAAGTCGAAGTACTTGCCGACTGAGGCCTCGATGATCGGGCGGGCCCGACGCAGGAAGAAGGTGTTGGGAATCGCCTTGGCGTCGTCGCTGGCAAAGAACCGGGCATCGGCGTGGGCGTAGCCCCGGAGCTTCAGGGTGTACTTCCCATCCGCCGACTTGAGGCTGAATCCGTCCTTGCCGTTGGCGGTGACCGTCTGCCGGTCTTTGGCAGCCGTGGCCAGGCTCTCCGCCGCAAGCTCCCTGAGCCGCTGAAGAATGCGGACCTGTTGATCGAGCTCGTCCACCCGAGCCTCGAGCGATCGCCCGGCGCTGTCGGAGACCTCTTCCTGTGCCCAACCCTGAAGTGGCGAGGCCACAGTCCCCGTGCTCAGAACGATGCCGCAGACCCAGCTCCGAACCGCACTCATGCGTGGCTCCTTGTCTTCGAATCGAAGTCGTGGACTTCCGGCGGTCCGGTCGGTCCGAATACGCGGGGGCCGGTAGGCCCCCGCGCGAGTAAGTGTCGTCTGCGTCGATCGGTGACTCACGGCTCCAAGCGGACCTTTTCACGCCGCTCGAGCTGCACCACCCTGCCATCGTGAATCACCAGTTCGACTGCCCCGTAGCGGATCGTCCGCAGCGCCTGCCGAAGCTCGCGAAGCAGCAGCGGCGGCATGGGGAGCGAATTGTCCGGGCCGGTGTCGAGACCGGTCGGTATAGCCGGGTTGGTCGCCATATTCCCTATATAGTCTATCTGTCAGATTGAGTAAATAGGCAAAGGGTGTACCATGACGATGCTCAGCCGGCTGGATGGTTGATCAGAACTAGGGAAGTAGAACGGTGGTAAAGACTTGGAGGATGCGGCCGAATCTCATGCCATCCGGCGCCGGCGTGTCGCTTCCAGCCGGACTTGCCGATGCAACGCGCCAATTCGAGGGTGAGATGCCACGCTATTTCGCGGGCGTGCCACCGGGATGCGGGGTAGCCTGCTCCACCGTGCGCTGGAGCGAGGCGAGGCTGGTGCCGTCGAGGATCCGGGCGGTGGCGTCACGGACTT
>JACCRH010000103.1 GCA_013813675.1 Gemmatimonadales bacterium | reverse complement strand
GGCTGGGTCAGGAGCACGACGGCATCCTCGAGTTGGATACCGAGGCCGGGCCCGGCACACCGCTGCTGGACGCGATGCCCCTCTCCGACCACCGGCTGGTGGTGGACGTCACCCCCAACCGCCCCGATCTCCTGGGGCACAAGGGTGCGGCGCGGGAGCTAGCCGCGTCATGTCAGACCCCGTTCCGGCTGCCGTCGATTCCGGGGACCGAGTCGCTCGACGTGCCTCCGCCGCGGCGTGCCACCGCGAGCGGCACGACCGGCCCGATCTCTATCACGATCGAGGATCAGCAATCCTGCCCCCGATTCCACGCCGCCCTGATCCGCGGTACCCGGGTGGGCCCGTCACCGGCGTGGCTGCGGCGGCGGTTGGAGGCGGTCGGCGTGCGGTCGATCAACAACGTCGTAGACGCCACCAACTACATCATGCTGGAGCTCAACCAGCCGATGCACGCATACGACGCCGCCACGCTCCGCGGCTCGGCGCTGGTCGTCCGGCGCGGGCGCCCGGGGGAGCGGCTGGTCACGCTGGACGACGAGGAGCGCACGCTCGACGGCGAGATGGTCGCCATCGCCGACCGGGAGGGCGCCATCGGTCTCGCCGGCGTGATGGGCGGCGCGTCCACCGAGGTCAGTCTGGAGACCAGAGACGTCCTGCTCGAGGCGGCGTATTGGGATCCCCCGCGGATCCGGCGCACCCGCCGGGCGCTCGGCATGAGCACCGAGGCGAGCTACCGCTTCGAGCGGACCATCGACCGCTGGGGGGGCGGCGATGCCATGCGCCGCTGCATCGAGATCGTGCTCGCCACCGGCGGCGGTGAGCTGGCCGACGCACCCCTCGACCTCTGGCCCGAGCCAAGCCACCCCCCGCGGAACTTCCTCCGCCCGGCGCGCGTGGCCCAGGTGCTCGGGGTCGAAGTCGCCTGGAGCGCGATCGAGCAGTATCTCGTCGCGATCGGCGCCACGGTGGTGTCCAAGCCGGACGACGGCCGGATCGCGGTGGACGTCCCCGGCTGGCGGCCCGACCTGGTGCGCGAAGTCGATCTCATCGAGGAGATCGCCCGGCTCCACGGCTACGACAGCTTTCCCTCCGATCTCCGGCCTTTCCGGATGGGCGCCCTGCCCGACGCGCCGGAGGAAGCGGCAGTGGCGGCGGTGCGCCGTGGCATGGTGGAGCAGGGATTGTACGAGGTGTCGCGGCTGCCGCTGGGCCCCGCCGACGGCGAGGAGAGCGTCAGACTGCTCAACCCGCTCTCGGCCGACGATGCCTGGCTTCGCCGCCGGCTACTGCCGGGCCTGGTCCGGCTGGTGGAAAGCAACTGGGCCAACCAGGTGGAGAACGTGCGGCTGTTCGAGATCGGAACCGGGTTCACCGCCCGGTGGTCCGGCGCGCGCCCGCTGGAGGAGCGCAGGGTGGCGGCCGTCTTCACCGGGAGGCGGGAGCCGCGGCACTGGAGCGGCTCCGGCGAGGAGCGCTTCGACCTCTGGGATCTGAAGGGCCGGTTCGAGGCCACGGTCGCCCTGGCGATTCCCGGGGGGGTGGTACAAGTTGAACGGAACGCGTGGGTTGCCCGAACCGCCGAGGGTCGGATCGTCGGCGAGGCGGGCCCGCTCGCCGCCGATGCGCCACCCTGGGCCGCTCCCCTGTTCGGCTTCGAGCTGGTGCTCGACCCGTCGCCCCGCCGGCCGCCCCAGTTCACGCCGCTGCCAGCGACACCCGCCTCCGAGCGGGTGCTGGCGTTGCTGCTGCCCGATGGGGTCAGGGCCGCGCAGGTCGAAGACGTGCTCCACCGCGCGGGCGGCGCCCTGCTCGAGCGGGTGGATGTCGAGAGCGACTACCGGGGCGCCGGGCTGCCGGAGGGCGCACGCAGTGTCGCGTTCAGGCTGAGGTTCCGGTCCCCCGACCGGACGCTGCGCGACGCCGAGGTGGACCAGACTGAGGCGCGGCTGCTGGCCGCGCTCGCGGAACAACTTGGGGTACGCCGGCGCGAGGCCGGCGCGGCCAGCGGCGGAGAGTGACGTGGCGTATACCTACGATCGTCCCGACCTGAAGGCGCTGGGCGAGCTCGAGCACCTGCTCAAGCACCTGACCGAGGAGCTGGCCGGCTGGCGCAACCGCACGCTCCGCGCCGAGGCCGAGCTGGCGGAGGCGCAGGCCCACGGCGGCAAGGTGGCGGGGCCGGAGCTCAAGGAAGCCCGCAAGCGCCTGATCGAGCTGGAAACCGAGAACCAGACGCTGCGCCACCGCATCGAGGCGGCCCGCGAGCGGCTCAAGGCCCTGGCCGCGCGGCTCTCGTTTCTGGAACAGCACGGGGGAGGAAACGCGGCGTGACCACTGCGACCAAGAATGCCGTCCGCGTCACCATCGGAGGCGAAGAGTACACGGTGCGCTCCGAGCTGCCGCCGGAGTACACCCGGGAGGTCGCCGCCTATTTCGACGCCGCGCTCAAGCGGGTGCGGGACTCGCTGCCTTCGGTGGAAAATCACAAGATCGCGATCCTGGTCGGGCTCGCGATCACCGACGAGCTGTTCCAGGCCCGGCGGGGCGACCGGGACATCGCCGCCCGCGTCACCGCCCTCGCCGACGAGCTGACCCGCCTTCTCCCTCCGGCCAAGCGCGGCAAGCGCGCGGCCGCGTCGTAGGGACTCCCTCCTGATGGACGAGTCGCTCCTCCTCCCTACGCTCGCGGGGGTGGCCGCCGGTCTGGCCATCGGCCTCGGGTTCCTGCTGCTCTATCGACGGAGCCAGCGGGGCGCCGCCGGCGGCGTGCTCGCCTCGGCGCAGGGCGAGGCGGCCAAGCTTAGGGCCGACACCACCCGCGAGGCGGAGGCGGCCAAGGCCGAGATCGTCCTCGCGGCGAAAATGGAAACCCTCACCCTGCGGGAAGATCTCGACCGGGAGATTCAGCGCAAGCGCGACGAATGGGAACGGGTAGAGCGCCGGGCTGAGGAGCGCTCGCGAGGGCAGGACCGGAAGGTCGAGGAGATGAACGCCCGCGAGCGGAGTCTGGACAAGCGGGAAGAGACCCTGGGGCAGAAGGAGCTGGCGCTGCGGGCCCGGGAGGGCGAAGCCGACAAGCTGGCCCAGGAGCAGCGGGCCCGACTGGAGCGGATCGCGGGGCTCACCGCCGAGGACGCACGCCGCGAGATCCTGCAGCGGGTCGAGGACGAGGCGCGGGGGCAGGCGCAGGCGCTGGCTCGTGACATCAAGGAGCAGGCCAAGAAGGGCGCCGACCGCGAGGCCCGCCGGATCATCGCCATCGCCACCCAGCGGCTCGCCGCCGAGCACACGGCGGAGAGCACCGTCGCCGCGGTGCCGCTCCCGAACGACGAGATGAAGGGGCGGATCATCGGCCGTGAGGGGCGGAACATCCGCGCCTTCGAGACCGCGACCGGGGTGGACGTCATCATCGACGACACGCCCGACACGGTCATCGTGTCCTGCTTCGACCCGATCCGCCGGGAGGTGGCGCGCCGCGCCCTCGAGGCGCTGATTCAGGACGGGCGAATCCACCCGGGCCGGATCGAGGAGATCGTGGTCAAGGTGCAGAAGGAGCTGGAGGGGCAGCTGGGCGAGCTGGGCGAGCAGGCCGCCTACGACACCGGCATCCACGGTCTCCATCCCGAGCTGGTGAAGCTGATCGGCCGGATGCGCTACCGCACTTCCTACGGCCAGAACATTTACGACCACTCGAAAGAGGTGGCCTGGCTCGCGGGGATGATGGCGGCCGAGCTCCACCTCGACGCCCAACTGGCCAAGCGGGGTGGACTGCTGCACGACGTGGGCAAGGTGCTGACCCATGACAACGAGGGCACCCACGTGGAGCTGGGTGTCGAAGTGGCCCGGAGGTACGGCGAGACCCCGGCCGTCATCAACTGCATTCAGGCCCACCATGATGACGTCCCCCACGAGTCGGCGGAGTCGGTGCTGGTGCAGGCGGCCGACGCGATCAGCGGCTCCCGCCCGGGGGCGCGGCGCGAGGCGTTCGAGACGTACGTCAAGCGGCTCACCCGGTTGGAGGAGATCGCCAACCAGTTCCCCGGGGTGGAGAAGTGCAACGTGATCCAGGCCGGCCGCGAGGTGCGAGTGGTGGTGACGCCCGACCGGATCGACGACGGCGCCGCGACGCTGCTGTCGGAGACGATCGCCCGGAAGATCGAGAACGAGCTGCAGTACCCGGGCCAGATCAAGGTGGTAGTCATCAGGGAGACCAGAGCCGTGGACTACGCTCGATGAGCGGGAAGATTCTGGATGGGGTGGCCCTGGGCAGGACGATCCGCGCCGAGGTGGCGGCCGAGGTCGCAAGGCTCGCGGGCGATGGCCGGAAGCCCGGGCTGGCGGCCGTGCTGGTTGGCGAGGACCCGGCGAGCTCGGTCTACGTACGGTCGAAAGGCAAGGCCACCGAAGAGGCCGGGATGTACTCGGAGACGATCCGCCACCCGGCGACGATCGAGGAGGACGAGCTGCTCGCGATCGTGGACCGGCTCAACGCCGACCCCAAGATCCATGGCATCCTGGTGCAGCTTCCGCTGCCGAAGCACATCGACAGCGACAAGGTGCTGCGCCGGATCGACCCGGCCAAGGATGTGGACGGGTTTCACCCGGTCAACGTGGGCAAGCTGGTGACCGGCGACAAGTCGGCGTTCCGCCCCGCCACGCCCTACGGGGTGCAGCAGATGCTGGTTCGCTCGGGGATCGAGACCAAGGGCGCCAACGCGGTGATCGTGGGCCGCTCCAACATCGTCGGCAAACCAATGGCCAACCTGCTGATCCAACAGGGTCCCGGGGGCGACGCGACGGTGACCGTGTGCCATTCCCGGACCAAGGATCTGCCCGCGGTCACCCGCGGCGCGGACATTCTGATCGCCGCCATCGGCAAGGCCGAGTTCGTCACCGCCGACATGGTGCGGCCGGGGGCCGTGGTGATCGATGTCGGCATCAACCGGGTGGACGACGGGTCGCATCCCAAGGGGTATCGGCTGGTCGGCGATGTGGCCTACGGGCCGGTCGCGGAAAAAGCCTCTTGGATTACCCCGGTACCTGGTGGCGTTGGACCGATGACGATTGCCATGCTGCTTCAGAATACCTTGCAGGCATGGCAGCAGTTGGAGTCCCGCAAGTGATTCACCACGAAGGCACGAAGGCCTTCGTGGCCTTCGTGCCTTCGTGGTAGATCCCTGAAGGAGCTAGCCCGCTAGCAGGAGCCCGCCAAAACGATGGCCCTCTCGTTCCAATTCGGCAGCATCGCCCCGACCGATGAAGTGTGGTCGGTCAGCCAGCTCACCTCGGCCGCCAAGCGGCTGGTCGAGGGAGAGTTCATGCCGGTCTGGATCCGCGGCGAGGTCGTGGGATGCAAGGCGTGGTCGAGCGGGCACTGGTACTTCGGCCTCCGCGACCGCTCCAGCCAGGTCCGCTGCTGCATGTGGAATCGCTATGCCCAGTCCGCGGGCGAGCCGCCCAAGGACGGCACCGAGGTCTTCCTCCTGGGCAAGCCGGGGATCTACGAGGCCAAGGGTGAGTTCCAGTTCAACGTCACCCGGATGATTCCCACTGCGGCCATCGGCGCCGCCCAGCGCGAGTTGGAGCGGGTGAAGGAAGCGCTCCAGCGGGACGGACTCCTCGACCATGCACGGAAGCGCCCGATGCCCGTCATGGCGTGCACCGTGGCGGTGGTGACCAGCACGGCGGGGGCCGCCCTGCGCGACGTCATCACGGTGGTCGGCAAGCGATGGCCTTGCTGTCGCCTGGTGGTAGTCGATGCACGAGTGCAGGGCGACGGCGCCGTGGGCGCCCTGGTGAGAGCGCTTCTGCTGGTGAACCGGATTCCCGACGTCGAGATCTGCATTCTGGGCCGGGGCGGCGGCGGGCGCGAAGACCTCGCCGCCTTCAACAGCGAGGCCGTCTGCCGGGCTCTCGCCGCGGTGCGCGTGCCCACCATCTCGGCGGTGGGACATGAGACCGACATCTCGCTCACCGACCTGGTGGCGGACCTCCGGGCGCCCACCCCGTCCGCGGCGGCGGAGATGGCCGTCGCCGACCGGCGCGAGGTCCTTCGGCAACTCGACGATCTGGCCGCCCGGCTTGCCGGCGGACTCGCGGGCCGCACCCGGTTGGCCGCCGAGCGCCTGGCGCGCACCGCCGACCGGCTGCACGGAGCGGTCGAGGTGGTCCTCGAGCGGGAGCGGAACCGGACCGGCCGCCTCGCCGCGCAGCTCGACGCGCTGAGCCCGCTCCGGATCCTCGATCGCGGGTACGCGGTGCCGGTCGGGCCCGACGGCCGGGTCCTCAAGCGCCGGGGAGAATTCGCCCCTGGCGCTCCCTTTCGATTGCGGGTGGCCGATGGCGACGTCGCCGCCCGGGTGGAGTCACCATGAGCATCGCCCAGGATCTGAACCGGCTGGAGGAGATCGTCCGGAGGCTCGAGGGCGACGATGTCGAGCTCGATGCGGCGCTGGCGCTGTTCGAGGAGGGCGTGGCCCGGCTCCGGGCTGCGCGCGAGCGCCTGGGCGCCGCGGAGGTCAAGGTCCAGACGGTGCTGGAGGAAGCCGGCGGCGACCTCCGGCTGTCGGACCTCGATGACTGATACCGCGGCGCGGTCGGCCGTGGACCTCCTGACCGAGGCCCGCGAGCTGACCGACCGCATCCTTGACCGGTGGGCCCAGCGGCTGCGTGGCGAGGTCGCCGGCCGGGACGGGGAGGCGCTCGCCTATGCCCTCGCCGCTCCGGGAAAGCGGGTCCGCGCCGCGCTGCTGCTGGCCTCCTACCGCGCGGTGGGCGGCACATCGCCCGCCGTCGCGGGCGTCGCGGCCGCGGTCGAGACCATGCACACCTACTCGCTGGTGCACGACGACCTGCCCTGCATGGACGACGACGACCTCCGCCGGGGCCGGCCCACCACCCACCGCAAGTTCGACGTGCCCACCGCCACCCGAGCGGGCTACCTGCTGGTGCCGGTCGCGGCGCGCGTGCTTGCCGCGGCGGCCGATGCGCTCGAGCTCGCCCCGCCGACGCTGGGCCGGATGGCGGTCGAGCTGTTTCGGGCGGGCGGGATCGAGGGCATGGTCGGGGGTCAGTGGCTGGACCTCGAAGCGGAGGGCCGCACCCTCGCCCTCGGGGACCTGATCGCGGTCCACCGGGGAAAGACCGGCGCACTCATCCGCGCGGCCTGCAGCGTGGGCGCGATCGCGGCGGAGGCGGAGCCGTCCGAAGTCGCGGCGCTCACCGCGTACGGCGAAGAGGTGGGCCTGGCCTTTCAGGTCGCCGACGACGTGCTGGACGCGACCGGAACCAGCGAGGAGCTGGGCAAGACCGCGGGGCGCGACGCCCAGCTCGCTAAGTCCACCTACGTGAGCGTGCTGGGCATCGCGGCGGCGCGGGCGGAAGCGGAACGGCTGGCGCGCGCGGGCATCGACCACCTCGAGGCGGCGGGGGTCCCGAGCGGGGCCCTGGGGGCTCTGGCCGGGTATATTGTAGCGCGGAGCTCGTAATGGGTTCTTGCGTTGTTGGCGTTGCCAAGTGCCAGCTCCATGCTTGACGTTTTTGTGCGTGTCATCGTGTCATCCTGAGCGTAGCGAAGGAGGTCATGACGGCTCTCCGCTCCTTCGCTTCGCTCAGGATGACCCATGACACACAAAAACGTCACGCATGACGCGCCACACATAACCATCAGAGCCCGATGATGAGCTTGCTCGCCACCATCCACTCCCCCGCCGACCTCAAACGCCTCCGCCGCGAGCAGCTTCCTCAGCTCGCCCAGGAGATCCGTGACCGGCTGATCGAGTGCTGCTCTGTCACCGGCGGCCACATCGGGGCGAGCCTGGGCGTGGTCGAGCTCAGTATCGCGCTGCTCTACGAGTTCGACTCGCCCGGCGACAAGATCGTGTGGGACGTGGGCCACCAGGCGTATGCCTGGAAGCTGCTCACCGGCCGAAACGAGCCCTTCCCGACCCTCCGCCAGCGGGGTGGCATCTCCGGCTTTCTCAAGCGCGACGAGAGCGAGCACGACCAGTTCGGCGCCGGCCACGCCGGCACCGCCGTATCCGCGGCCTTCGGCATGGCGACCGCGCGCGACCTGAAGGGCGAGTCCCACAAGGTCGTGGCCGTGGTGGGCGACGGGGCGCTGACCTGCGGCCTCTCCTACGAGGGGATGAACAATGCCGGCCACTCCGACCGAGACATCATCCTCATCTTGAACGACAACGGGATGTCCATCTCGCCCAACGTCGGCGCGATCAGCAAGACCCTCGGCCGCATCGTCGCCGACCCCCGCACCAACCGGCTCCGGGAGAAGATCAAGGGGATGACGTTCGCCCTCGGCGGGGTGTTCGGTGAGGGCGTGGTGGACTTCGCCAAGAACGTCGAGGAGAGCGTCAAGAACCTCTTCTCGCCCGGCATGCTCTTCGAGGAGCTGGGCTTCCGCTACTTCGGGCCGATCGACGGGCACGATCTGCCCAAGCTCTGCGAGACGCTCCAGTTCGTCCACGGGATGCACGGGCCGCGGGTCATCCACGTGATGACCCAGAAAGGCAAGGGATTCTCCTACGCCGAGGCGAACCGGGAGAAGTGGCATGGGCTCGCGGCGTATGACCCGGTGACCGGCGAGGCGCGGAAGCAGGCGAGTGGCCCGCCCACCTGGACCCAGGTGTTCGGCGAGGGGCTGACGGCGCTGGCCACCGAGCACCGGGAGCTGGTGGCGATCACCGCCGCGATGCCGTCCGGCACCGGTACCAACCTGTTCCAGAAGCAGCACCCGGAGCGGTTCTTCGACGTGGGAATCGCCGAGGGGCATGCGGTGACCTTTGCCGGCGGCCTCGCGGCTCAGGGGATGCGGCCCGTCGTCGCCATCTACAGCACCTTCCTCCAGCGGGCCTACGACAACGTCATTCACGACGTCGCGGTGCAGCGGCTGCCGGTGATCTTCTGCATGGACCGGGCGGGCCTGGTGGGCGAGGACGGACAAACCCACATGGGGCTGTACGACATCGCCTACATGCTGGCGGTGCCGGGCATGACCGTCACCGCGCCAAAGGACGGGGACGAGCTGATCGGCCTGCTGCGCACCGCGCTGGCCCACACCGACGGACCGTTCTGCACCCGCTACCCACGGGACAAGGCGCCGGCCGAGCCTCGCGCCGCGGCGGAGATCGCCGAGGTGCCCTACGGGTCGTGGGAGCAGCTCCGGGCAGGGAAAGGGGACGTCGCCATTCTCGCCGTGGGCACCATGGTGGGGCCGGCGGTGGCGGCGGCGGAGCAGCTCGCCCGGGACGGCGTGGACTGCGCGGTAGTCAACTGCCGGTTCCTCAAGCCGCTCGACTCCGCGCTGCTGGAGTCGCTGGTGCAGCGGCACCGCGTTCTGGTGACGGTCGAGGAAGGCACCATCGTCAACGGGTTCGGGGCCTATCTCGCGGAGACGCTGCAGACCACGCACTCCGAGGTCCGGGTGGTGGCGCTGGGCGTACCCGACCGGCTCATCGAGCAGGCTCCGCGGCCGGAACAGCTCGAGGCCTTCGGTCTCACCGCCGCCGGAATCGCCCGGCGCATCGCCGCGCTGCAGCACGAGGAGAGCCTCGAGGCGCGATGAAGGTCGGAGTCGTCGGCAACCCGAGGTACGGCGACCTCAAGTCCGTCCTGGAGTACGTCGCCCGCCAGGCGCCGGAGCGGGGGATGACGCTCTACGCGGAGGAGCGTCTCGCGCCGTTCTGGAGCGGCGAGCCGGCCTCGCTCGAGGGCGTGGAGCTCGACGCCCTGCTGACCTTCGGCGGCGACGGCACCCTCCTCCGCGGCGCGCGGCTGCTCGGCGGCCGCGAGACCCCCATCCTCGGCGTCAACTTCGGGCGGCTCGGCTTTCTCACCAGCGCGAGCCGGGACGGTCTCGACGCGGCGCTCGACTCCCTCGTCGCTGGCCGCTACGTCATCGAGCGTCGTCAGGTCCTCCAGGCCGCGATCAGAGATGGCGAGGGTGCCAAGCGCTCGGTGCAGATGGCGGTGAACGACCTCGCCGTGCACAAGGGCGGGGTCGCGCGCGTGGTGCGGGTCAACGTCTTCATCAACGGCGAGAACGTCGGCCCCTACAGCGCCGACGGCATCATCGTGGCGACGCCCACTGGCTCGACCGCCTATTCGCTGAGCGCGGGCGGCCCGATCGTGGTGCCGGGTGTGGAGGCCATGGTGGTCACCCCGATCGCGGCCCATACGCTCGCCGTCCGGCCGCTGGTGGTGCCGGCGACCTACCATATCGTGATCGAGCCGATCGCCGGCTGGGCGGACGACCTGCTGGTGTCGTTCGACGGCCAGAC
>JACCRH010000016.1 GCA_013813675.1 Gemmatimonadales bacterium | reverse complement strand
CAGCCTGCTCAAGATCATGCGCCGGCACGGTATCAGGAGGCCGGCACAGGGACTCTCGTAGACCGATGGATGGATTGTCACCCTGATGGATGGATTGTCACCCTGATGGATGGATTGTCACCCTGATGGATGGATTGTCAGCCTGGGCGCAGCGAAGGGGACCATACCGGGCATGGTTCCCTTCGCTGCGCTCAGGGTGACAATCCATCCATCAGGGTGACAATCCATTCCATCGAGGGTGACAATCCATCCATCGGTCTACGAGAGTCCCTGTGCCGGCCTCCTGATACCGTGCCGGCGCATGATCTTGAGCAGGCTGGCATGGTCGGCGAGGCCGAGCGATTGAGCCGTCCGGGTGACATGCCACTCGTGCCGCTCCAGGGCGGCTACGATGATCTTCCGCTCCGCCTCCGCTTTGAGCTCCTGGAACCCCTGGACCTCCGACGGCACCGCCGCAGGGCCGCCCACCGGCCTGATCTCGGCGGGCAGGTGCTCCGGCGCGATCACCTCGCCATCACACGCGATGATCATCCGCTCCACGATGTTTCGGAGCTCGCGGACGTTGTTTCGGCGCCACTCGTAGGCCATCAGGAGGTCGAGCGCGTCGGGCGCGACCTTCTTCCGCCGCATCCCGAACCGGGCGCAGATGCCGGTCAGGAACTGGTCCACCAGCGCCGGCAGGTCCGAGAGCCGGTCGCGGAGCGGAGGAACCCGGATCGTGTGCACCGCCAGCCGGAAGTAGAGGTCTTCACGGAATCGGCCTTCCCTGACCTCGCCCTCCAGGTCGCGGTTGGTGGCGGCGACGATGCGGGCCTCGATCGCGATCGGCTTGTTGCCGCCGAGCCGGGTGACCTGCCGCTCCTCCAACACCCGGAGCAGCTTCGCCTGGGGCTGCGGCGGAAGTTCCCCCACCTCGTCCAGGAAGAGCGTGCCCCGCTCGGCGGCCTCGAACGCACCTTTCCGGATGCCGATGGCGCCGGTGAACGCTCCACGCTCATGGCCGAACAGCTCGCTCTCCACCAGGCTCTCGGGCAGCGCGGCGCAGTTGATCGCCAGGAACGGCCCGGAGGGCTGCGGGCCGAAGCGGTGAAGGTCTCGCGCCACCAGCTCCTTACCGGTGCCGCTCTCGCCCACTATCAGGACCTGACTCGGCACCGGCGCCACCCGCGCGATCGCAGCGCGCAGCTCGGCCATGGCCACGCTGCCGCCGACCAGCGACGTCTCCCGGCCGAGCTGGCGCCGGAGCGAGCTCACCTCGGCGCGGAGCCGCCGCCGTTCCATCGCGGTCTCGATCTCGTGCACCACCCGCTCCATCGGCTCGGCCTTGTCGATGAATCCGTACGCGCCCAGACGCAGCGCCTGAACACAGCGGTCATAGCTGCCGGTACCGGTGTAGACGATCACCGGCACCTGCGACCCCTTCCGCTCCAGCGCCCGCAGCACGTCGAAGCCATCCATCCCTGGCATCTCCAGGTCGAGAACCACGCAGTCCACCGGGGCGGCGGCGAGGGTCTCCAACGCCTTCTCTCCGCCGGGGGCGGTGAGCACTTCGTAGCCACCGGTGCGCCGGAGATCGTAGGCATACTGCTCGGCGAGTGGAGCCACGTCATCCACCACGAGGACCAGGGTCATGGGGCCGCTCTTCCCCCGGGCCTGGCGGGGATCTCGATCGTGGCCCGGGTGCCGGCGCCCGGCTCGGTGTCGATCCGGAGCGCGCCGCCGAGGTCCAGGATGAGCCGGCGCACGATCGACAGGCCGAGGCCCGTTCCGTCAGCCTTCGTGGTGTAGAAGTCGTCGAAGGCGCGGTCCAGCTCCGCGCGGGTCATGCCGGGGCCCGTATCGGCGATGGTCACTCGGACGGCGGGTCCGGCGCCGTGAGGGGTGATGCTCTCGGTCGAGACCACGACCTCACCCCCCTTGATCGAGGAGATGCTGTCGGCCGCGTTGCCCACCAGGTTTTCCAGCACTCTCCGGAGCATGACGCGGTCGGCGGCGGCGGGAGGAAGCTCGCCGGCGAGCCGGGTACGGACCGCGGCCGCGCCGGACGCCCGGACTACCTCGGCAACCATCGCGTTGACGTCACAGGCTTCGGGCGCGGCGGCGGGGGAGAGCCTGGCATAGTTGCGGGCCAGCGTGTCGAGGTAGGCCACGCTCGACTCCAGCGTCCCCCGCCGCTGGTCGAACACCTCAGCCAGGGTCTCGGGCCGGTCGCGGGCGACCTGCTCCAGATGCAGGAGCACGTTCCTGATGGGCACCAGACCGTTCTTGATGTCGTGATTCACCTGCCGGGCCAGGTCGCCCATCGCCACCCGTCGCTCAGCCTCCCGCAGCCGCGCCGCGCCGGTGCGGAGCCGGGCGGTCATCGCGCCGAGCAGGCGGGAGAGCGCCCCGATCTCGTCGTCCCGCGCAGTGGCGAAATCCACGTCCAGCCGGTCCAGGTCCACCGTCGCCGTCTTGGCGGCGAGCTCGGTGATGGGACGGCTGACCAGCCGCGAGATCCAGGCGGCAAGCCCCAGTGCGAGCAGCGCCGTAAGCGCGAGGGAGATGAGAAACCAGGTGTTGAGCCCGCGCTGAAGCACGGCGAGCGTGCCGGAGGTCCGGGTCACGACCAGTCGGCCGCTGCCGGTCGCCGTCTCACCCTGGGCGTCGAGGAACGGCAGCGGAATCTCCCCCACTAGCTGGCCGCCCGCACGCGGCGTCCCGGCGGAATCGGGGGTATGCAGCGACACCGCGAGGTCGGGGTCGGGGTCCAGCCGTTTCAGCAACCCGTCCTCGGCCGCGATCCCTCCGACGAGGGCGAACGGACGGCCGGCCACGGCGAATCGCTCCGCCGCGGCCAGCGCCAGCAGCGGTGACTCGGCCGTTCGCACCCGCACCAGGGCCGGCGTGTCACCCGCCGCGAGCAGAAAGTCAGGCAACTCCGGCCGGAGCCGGTCGTACTCATTCCGGAAGTGGCCGGAGCTGAGAATCCGCCCGGTGCTGTCCTGGATCTGGAGCAGCGACAGGCCGGAGAGACGCATGGCACCCCCGGCCCAGTCGAGCAGGTAGGCGCGCGAGGCGGCCTGGCCCTGCACGGCCGCAAGCCTGAAGCGATTGTCGGCGGACAGTTCCACGGCCAGCGCCTTCAATCGCGCCGCCACGCGCTCGCGCTCCCGCGCCAGCTCGGCGCCGAGCGCCTGGACGGCGGCCTCGCCGCGCCGGCGCGACTCCCCGCTGAGCCGGCGATCCATCTCTCGGCGCACGCCGAGGGCCAGGACGGTGAGCGGTACCAGCAGCGCAAGGGAGGTGGCCAGGAAGAGCCGGCCGCGAAAGCTCACGGCGAGTCCACCGGACGGAGGCCGCCATCGAATTCGACTGCGAGTGCCGGGACGCCGCGGCGTACGATGGCACTCATCCGGGTGTCGATCAGCGGCACCAGTACAGAGCCCACCGGCCACCGGGCGAGCTCGCGGCAGGGGACCAGCGCCGTACGCGGCACTGGCACCACGTAGGCGCGGCCGACCCCATCTCGGAGCGACGCGGCCAGCAGCCGGGCGGGGAGGCCTCCGGCCGGCGTCATCGAGCGGTCGGAGAGTGCCACCACCCGCTCGGCCAAGGCCCGCGCGACCGGGTCCTCCCGGGCGTAGCCGATCCGGTTGGCGCCCGGCTGGTCTGGAGTGGGCTCGCGGGTCTCGATCGCGGGACAGGGGCCAACATCGCTCCACCAGAACGGCGGCTCCGCGGCGCGCGCCTCGGCGTGCACCGCGTCCCGGGCAAGCCCGGCGCGGAACGCCGCGCTGTCGCCCGGGATCAGGTCGGTGAGACCGTCGCCTCCCGGAGGCACCACGAGCACATAGGTTCGGCTCCACGGAAGCGGATGCACCGTGAAGTCATTCCGGCTGCGGGCGTACTCCAGGACCGCCGGATCGCTGGTCCGGAGAATGTCGGCGCCGGCGTCGAGAGCATCGCGGGGATCCTCGCCGGCCAACCGGAAGGGGACGAAGGTGGTGCCGGCGGGAGGGAGGGTGTCGGTGACCAGGCCCAGCGAGACATCGGCGAACAGGAAGGGCACCGAATCGGCCGGCCGGTCCAAACTGACGACGAGGCGCCGCTCGTCCAGCGGCTCCAGGGAGGCCACCCCCGAGTAGCGGAGCGTGGTGGCCGCATCAGGCCGGGTTCGCCACTCGGCGGCCGCGCTTGCCGGGGTGACGCCGGCGGCGGACGGGGCGAAGACAAAGGTCCAGGCGCGATGGGAGGAGTCCGTCGTCCACGACTGGGCCAGGCCGGGCCGGGCGGCGCCGACGCAGTCGAGTCGGATGAGCGGCTCGAACCCTCGGCGCGCGGCGACGGTCGGCTCCTCCGACCGCGCCGTGGCCACCAAGATCTCACGGGGGTCGCCCGGTTCGCCGGTGGGAAGAATGCACTCGTCGCGAGCAGCCGGATCGGGCGCCGGCGCCGGCGTCGCGCCACCGCATCCGCCAGTGCCGAACGCGGCGAGGCAGGCCGCCGCGCGGAACTTACGAGCCAGCCGGATTGTGAGGGAGGCCATGCCGCGAAATCTCAGCTCACGGCGCCGCGACGACGAAAGGGCTGCCGCCCAGGGCCGCCTTGAGCCTGGTGGCCGCGGCGACCGCCTCCTGGCGGGAGGCGAACTGGCCGGCGCGCACCTTGTAGAGCCCGCGCTCCCGGACGATCACGGCGGCGAAGCCCAACCCTTCCGCCTTGCTCGCCGCTTCGTCGGCCGCGCCGGGCGTGGCGACGGCGGCGACCTGCACCCGGAACCGCGGACTCGGTGTAGCCGGCCGTTGGGGCAGTGAGTCCGCCACCCGGCCGGCCGCTGAGTCAGTCCCCGCGACCACCGGCGCGGGCGCGGAATCGGGACGCGAGGGCTGGGGCTTCGACGTGGTGTCGGCACCCGCTCCGCCCGGCTGTCCCCGCGCTCCGCTGTCACCCGACGCCACCTTCACGTCGCAGCGCTGGTACATGAACCCGAGCTGCCGCTGAAGCTCCAGGTCAGCGTCCGCCCGGGCGATACCGTCGGCCAGCCAGCGACAGGCGCGGGTGGTGTCCTTCAGGTCGAAGTAGGTCCGGCCGCCCCAGTAGGCGGCCTGGGCGAAGAGCGGCGTAAGCGGATAGTCGAGTCGCAGGCGCTCGAGATTGCGAGCCGCGTTCTCGAAGCTCCGGGTGGCGTAGTCCATCTGCACCAGGCGAAGCAGCGCCTCGTCCACCCAGGGCGAGGTCGGATGCTCCACCACGACGCGCTGGAGATGGCGGCGCATGTCGGCGGCCGTGTTGGCCACCATCGCCTGGGTGTAGAGGATCTGGGGGTAGAGCGAGTCGGTGGGCGGGGTGGCGGCGAGGAGCCGGTCCACCGCACTCCGGGCCGAGTCGCCCTGGCCTTCCTGAGCGGAGCGCACCGCGGCGGTGAGGCGTGGGTCGGTCTGGGCGGCGGCCACCGATGCGCCGGCCACGGCGAACGCGAAGAGACAGTGGACCGCTCGATTCATGCCGCCGCCCGTCTGGAGGTAGCCATGCGCAGCACCATGTCGGTCACGATGCCGCGCTCGTCGGAGATGGTGGTTTCCTTGAGCGCACGGTCGGCCGTGAGGATGGAGCGAAGCGCGTCGGCCACCCGCCCGGCGGGCCAGCCGGGTGCCCATCGGAGCCAGCGGTTCTTCTCCTCGCTCCAGCTCAGCAGCCCATACACCCGGTTCCGCCGGATCACGCCGAAGACCGCATCGTCGAGCGCTCTGCCCCGAAGCCCGCGGTCGTAGTGTGAGCGGGCAATGCCCACACCGATGAGGCTGGTGCCGAGCATCGTGACCAGCTTGACGCCGGAGTTGCCCGGTTGGTCCAGCAAAGGGCCGAGCAGGTGGACCGCGGGGCCCGGGCGGTCCTCGAGCACCGCGTCGCGCCAGTCGAAGATCGTCTCGCCGTGCCGGACGCCCACCAGCTCCCCCACCCGCTCGACGGTGAGCGGTTCGCCGGCGGGGAGTGCCGCGAGCTTGTCGAGCTCCGCCGCGAGCGAGGCGAGCTCGCCCCCCACGGCGCGCACCAGGTGCCGCGCCGCGTCGTCCGCCAGCTCGAGGCCGAGCCCCTTGGCCCGGCGGTCGAGCCACTTGAGCACCCGGTCCTCCGGGAGCGGCTCGCAGGCCACGGCGACCGCCGCCCTGGCGATCTCCTTATCCTCGGTCTCCTCGTTGGCGCCCTGGATCAGCACCAGCACGCTATCGGGCGCGGGCCGCCCCAGGTAGTCGAGGAGCGCCGCGCGCACCTTGGGCCTCCGCTTGAGCGCCTCCACCTCGCGGAGCACTACGACGCGGCGCTCCGCCATCATCGGCAGGGTGGTGCAGAGCGCGAAGAACGCGTCGGCGTCGAGCTGGCCGGCGGAGCGCTGGTCGAGATTGAAGTCGCGCAGGGACGGGTCGAGCATCCGGTCGAGAAGCGCCCGCAGGGCCTCGTCCTTCAGCAGATCCTCGGGGCCGTGAAAGTAGTACGCCCGCGCCGGCTCGCCCTTGGGCAGGGAGCGGAAGAAGGCGTCGAGGGTCTGCGCAGGCATGGGGGAAAACTACGTGGGGCGGCGCCCCGGAGGAAACGGCGCGGGGTGCTCGGCGGTGGCGCCGCCGGCGACGGCGCGCTCGTACAGCGCGAGCACATGGGCCCGGCTCACCAGGCCGAGGAGGTGACCGGTGGCGGGGTCCACCACCGGGATCGAGGGCGCGCCCCGCACGCCCATGCGCCGGATCGCCTCGAGCAGGCTGTCACCCGGCGCCACCGTCTCCGCGGGAATCGTCACCTCGGAGGCGACCAGGGTGGAGGTCTGCTCCCGAGGCTCGCCCGCCAGCCGGCCGAGGTCGGCGATGGGGATGATGCCGATCAACCGGCGCTGCTCGTCCACCACCGGGAGATCGGTGAAGGCGCCGCTGCCCAGGTGCTCCAGCAACTGCCCCAGAGGCGCGGTCTCGCCCACGACCTGCGGCGCCGGGTCGAAGGCGTCCGCCACCCGAAGACCGGCGAGGACGTCGCGATCGGCGCCGTGCTGCAGCCGCTCGCCCCGGCGGCGAAGCCACCCGCTGTACAGCGAGTCGGGCTCCAGCCGGCGCGCCACCAGGTTGGCGATCACCGTGGTGAGCATCAGCGGGATGACGATCTCGTAGTCGTTGGTCATCTCGAAGACCAGCAGCATGCCGGTGATCGGCGCGCTGGTGGAGGCGGCCACCACCGCGCCCATGCCCACCAACGCGTAGGCTTCGGGCCGGAGCCCCAGGTCGGGAAAGAGGCCGGTGAGGGCGACGCCGAACGCGCCACCGGTCGCGGCGCCCACGTAGAGCGACGGGGTGAAGACGCCGCCCGAGCCTCCACAGTTGAGGGTGATGGAGGTGGCGAGCACGCTGCCCAGCGCCAGCAGGGCGAGCGAGCTCCAGGACATCCCGCCGAATACGTTGAGGTGCACCGCGAGGTGTCCGTGCCCGACCAGCAGCCCCTTGGAAAGGAGCACCAGCACGCCCACGACCAACCCGCCCAGGAAGGCCACCACCCAGCGCGGGCTCTGCAGCTTGCGGACCAGGGCCTCGGTGGCGAAGAACACCCGCACGAACAGCACCCCCACCAGGCCCGCGATCACGCCGAGGAACGGATAGAACACCAGCACCTCGCGCTGGAGCGCGTAGCCATACTCCTCGGGGATCGGGAAGGCCGGGTTGTTGCCGAGGAAACTATGGGAGACCACAGCGGCCACCACGCTGGCCACCACCACGGGCGGGAAGGCGCCGACCGCGAGCGAGCCCAGGATCTCCTCGAGCGCAAAGAAGGCGCCGGCCAGCGGGGCGTTGAAGGCCGCGGAGATACCGGCCGCGGCACCGGCGGCCACCATGACCTTGGTGCGCGCGGGGTCGAAGCGGAACGCCCGGCCGAGGAACGACGCGAGCGCGGCGCCGAGCACCGCGACGGGACCCTCACTGCCCGCGGCGCCGCCACTCCCCAGGGTCACGGCACTGGCCGCCGTGCGGGCCAGCGTGGGACGCATCGGCAGCCGGCCGCCTTCGCGCGCGACCGCGCGTTGGACATCCGGAACGTTGAGTCCCTCGTGGCCTCGACCGGGACCGCGCATGATGAGGTAGGCGAGCGTCACCCCCACGCCGGTGAGCATCGGCCGGTAGGCCAGTATGCCTGACTGGGTCAGGAAGACGGCGGGAGTGAGATAGAGGATCCAGTAGGCGAGATCGATCAACCGATAGAACGCCACTACGCCGAGCCCACCCGCCAGACCAATGGCCACGGCGAAGCCCAGCAGGATGCTGTTTTCGTTGAAGTGGAAGGCGTTGAACCAGTCGGCGAAGCGGCCCCAGACTCCGCCCGCGCGCCGGGCCGCCATCCGGGCCGCACGGCGCGCCGGTCGGGTGGGATCGGGCAGCGGGAGAAGCCGGCGCACGTCTACCTACGAAAGCATTGGACGAACAGGAGGCTGACGAGGGTCTTGCCGTCGACCATCTCTCCGCTCTCCGCCAGCCGCAACACCTGGGACCAGCGGAGCGTATGCAGCTCCATGAATTCGTCGGCCTCCCGGTGCTCCGCCCCCGGCTCCAGTCCCTCCGCCAGGAACAGGTGGATGCGCTCGTCGGTGAAGCCCGGCGTGGTGTGGATGGTGGTGAGCCGCTCCAGTCCTCGGGCGCGCATGCCGGTCTCCTCCTCCAGCTCGCGGCGGGCGCAGGTCTCCGGGCTCTCGCCGGGATCGAGCCGTCCGGCAGGCACCTCCCAGATGAAGCCGTCGGCCGCGTGGCGAAACTGGCGGATGAGGACGACGCGGGGATCGGCCTCGCGTGGCGAATCGAGGAACGGCACCACCGCCGCCGCACCGGGGTGGCGCAGGATCTCGAGCTGACCGACCGAGTCGTCGGGGAATCGGACGCTGTCGAGATCGAGGTTGACGATGCGGCCGGAGTAGAGGCGGGCGGATGAAAGTTTAGACATGGCAGAAGAAAAGCGTGAGCGGGGTAAAAGGGCAGGCGTCGGAGGGCAAAGCGTTCACGTCTTTTCTACCAGGCTTCTCGCCAGCGCGACCGGCACCTTGAGTCCTTCGGCGAAGAGGTAGCGGAGCTCCAGCACCGGGTTGTCGGAGATGGGGCTGCTCTCCGTGGGAGACGTGTACGCCTCCAATGCGATGCGGCGCGCCTCCAGCCGGAGTCGGAACATGTGGAAGGGGTCGCTGACCAGGAGGACTCGGCGAAAGCCGCGGCTGTGCAGCCAGGCGCCCACCGCGGTCATGGAGGTCCTGGTATTGTGCCCGACGGGCTGGGCGATCACGGCCTCGTCGGGGATCTCGTGGGCGACGAGATAGCGCCGGCCGGCGGCCGCTTCGCTGAGGGTATCGCCCCGCCCGACGCCGCCGGTCACCACGACCAGCGGGGCGTAGCCCTCCCGGTAGAGGCCGATGGCATGATCCAGCCGGGCGCGGAGCACCGGGGATGGCCGGCCGTTGTACTGCGCCGCGCCCAGGACGATGATCGCGTCCACCGGCCGCCGCTGATCGTGCTGACTGGTCACCAGGACAGCGCTGAGCGCCACGGTGTAGATGATGGCCCCGAGGAACAGGATCTTCCCCACGATCGAACGCAGCGAACGGCGGCGGGGCACGGCGGCGGGACGGCTCACCCTTCCGCCGCCCGGTCCGCTGGCGTCATAGGTCGAAGGACTCGCCGTGCTTGGGGACGCGGACGTCCTGCACCCCCGCTCCCCGGAGCGCCGTGGCCATCGTCTCCAGCGGGCCGGGCTCGCCATGCACGACGAAGGCCCGCCGGATGGGCCCACCGAGGCGGCGCACCCACGCGAGGAGCTCGCCCCGGTCGGCGTGCGCGGAGTAGCCGGCGATGGTCCCGATCTCCGCCCTGACCGGGTACTCGTCGCCCAGGATGGTGACGGGATTGGCGCCGTCCTGGATCCGGCGGCCAAGGGTGTGCTCCGCCTGGAATCCGACGAAGAGCACCAGATTCCGGTGGTCGCCGATGCCGTGAGCCAGGTGGTGGAGGATCCTGCCCGACTCGGCCATTCCGCCCGCGGCGACGATCACCGCGGGACCGGCCGCCGCGTTGAGCGCCTTGGACTCCTCGACCTTGCGGACGTAGCGGATGAGCGGGAAGTCGAACAGCCGGCTCTCCGAGCTGATCAGATGCTCGCGCTGGTCGAAGACCTCGGGGTGCATCCGGAACACGGTGGTGATATCGACGGCGAGGGGGCTGTCCACGTAGATCGGGATCTCGGGGATCTTTCCCGCTCGCCAGAGCTGGTGAAGGCTGTAAACCAGCTCCTGGCAGCGCCCGAGCGCGAACGCGGGCACCAGCACCTTACCCCCTCGAGCGGCGACCCGCCGGACTGCCTCGCCGAGACGCGCCTCCGCGTCCGCCACCGACTCGTGGCTCCGGTCGGCGTAGGTGGACTCGATGATCAGGGTGTCGATCGGACCGGAGGGGGGCTCGGGGTCGCGGATGATGGGAAGCCCGCTCCGCCCGATGTCGCCGGAGAACACCAGCCGGTGGCTGCCGGCCTCGGTGATCCGGATGTCCACCGAGGCCGAGCCGAGGATGTGGCCCGCGTCGAGGAACTCAAAGGCGAGGTGTTTCCGGAGATGGGTGATCCGGTGGTAAGGCACGCCGACCATCAGCTCCTGGGTCGCCACCGCGTCGGCCATCGCGTAGAGCGGCTCGCTCTGCGCGCCCGCCTTGCCCCGCCGGACCAGGAACTCGAAATCCTTCTCCTGGATGTGCGCCGCATCGGGGAGCATCACCGCGCAGAGGTCGCGGGTGGCCGGCGTGGCGTGGATCGGCCCGTGAAAGCCGCTGCGGACCAGGAGCGGCAGCCGGCCGGAGTGGTCGATGTGGGCGTGGCTCAGCACCACGCCATCCAGGCGGCGAGGATCGAAGGGCAGCCGGAGATTCAGCTCGTGGGTCTGGGACCGGCGTCCCTGAAACAGTCCCGCGTCGAGCAGGAACCGTCCCCCCGCGGCCTCCAGCAGGTACATCGAGCCGGTCACCTGGCCGGCGCCACCGAAGAACGAGAGTCGAATGGTCATGGCGCTCTCATTCCTTGCTTCGGGTTCCGAACAGCCGGTCGCCGGCGTCGCCCAGGCCCGGGAGAATGTAGCCCAGGTCGTTGAGCTGCCGGTCGAGGGCCGCGGTATAGATGGGGACGGTGGGGTGGTGCTCCAGCATCCGCTGGACGCCCTCCGGCGCGGCGACCAGGCAGAGGAACCGGATCTTGCGCGCGCCCGCCTCGCGCAGCGCGGAGACCGCGGCGACGCCGGACCCGCCGGTGGCGAGCATCGGGTCGAGCACGAAGAAGTCGCGCTCCACCTCCGCGGCGGGAATCTTGAAGTAGTAGTCCACCGGCCTGAGGGTGTCGTGGTCCCGATAGAGGCCGATGTGCCCCACCCGCGCGGATGGAATGAGCTGCGCGATGCCTTCCACCATCCCGAGCCCCGCGCGCAGGATCGGCACCAGCGTCAGTTTCTTGCCGGACACCTGGCGGCCGGTCATCCGCTCCAGCGGCGTCTCGATCTCGACCGGCTCGGTGGAGAGGTCCTTGGTCACTTCGTAGGCCATCAGCATGGAGATTTCGCTGACCAGCTGCTTGAAGTCCCGGGTGCTGGTATCCCGATCGCGAAGGATCGAGAGCTTGTGGATGATCAGGGGGTGGGCGAGGACGGTCAGGTTGGGATAAGAAGCCTGAGGCATGAATCAATATGCGCGGAGGAATCAGCCGGCAGTAGGGGAAGGCCGGACCGGATGCTCACTATCATTCCCGATGCCCCACACCGTCCTCCCCCCAAGCCACTCGAATCCGAGACCTGACGCCGGGGGTATGACAGGCAGCTACAGCTGGAGAACGAAGGGCCGGCACGCCGCCTCGTCCCCGCAGATGCTCGCCCGGAGCGTGCCTCGGATACCCTTCGCCGGTCCTGCGACCAGCACGGACGGCCTCCCGGCGAAGTACGCCGAATCCGCGGTGAGGCTCGGCGAGTCGAAGCGGAGCAGCGTGCCGTCCGACAGCTCGAGAGCCGGCTTGAGCCGGGCGTTGATCCGAACCCCGGCCGAGGCGATCAGGGTAAGGCGGGTGCTATCGCCGGCCGGGGAGTATTGCACCCGGAGAGGAGCGGCGGGATCCGGCCTGGCGGAGCAGGCGAGCAGAAGAACGATCCATCTTGCCGTGCCGACGCGCGGGAGGGGGAAGGAGTCGGATCTCATTCCCCGATCAGCTCTTCGATCCGCCGCGACCAGAGCCGGTAGTTCGCGTCTCCGACGTGGAACTCCCCGTAGCCCTCGTACCGAATGTCGCCCCGCTTGTCGATGAGGACGAAACTCGGCCAGTAGCGGATCCCGTAGAGCTTCCAGGTTCTGGAGTCGTTGTCCTGGGCGTTGGGATACGCGATGTCGTACTGGTCGAGGGCCCGTTCGACGTTCGCCTTGTCGTGCTCCCCCGCGTAGGGAGGGAATTCCGGAGTGTGGATTCCGATGAGGGTAAGGCCGCGATCGCGGTACTTCCGGTCGAAGTCCACCAGTGAAGGCACAGTGTTGGTGCAATTGTAGCAGGTGAACACCCAGAAATTGAGCAGGACCACCCGGCCCTCGAGCTCCGGCAGGGTGAGCGGGTGGCTGGCGTTGAGCCAGCTCCGGTTTTGCCATGCCGGGGCGGGCCGGCGGGTTCCGGCCAAAGGCGCGAGAGACCGCTCCGGAGCTGGACTGCCGGACTCGAGAGCCTCGGCGCCCGCGGCGGTGAGCGCCAGGCAGAGGACGACCGTCGGACCGATACGCGGCACAGGACCTCCGTGGAGTATGATTCGAACGGTAACGTCGCCCGCCGGAGATCGGTTCTCCGTCAGACGCCGGCCAGGCACTCTTTCTAGACCGCGGCGATCACCAAGGAGATGGGATGCGACCGATTCGGATGTCCAACGAAATAGCGCTGCTGGTCGGTCTAGCGGTGGGAGCGCCGCTGGTGACGCACTGTCAGGCACAGGGCCCCCAGGCGGGCTCGGCGCAACGGTCGCCGACCCCGGAGTCGATCAAAGGAAAGGTCGGGGCCGAGACGGTCGCCAAAGGACTGGAGCACCCCTGGGCGCTGGCCTTTCTTCCGGACGGGCGCATGCTGGTCACCGAGCGGCCGGGTCGGCTTCGTCTGGTGGAGAAGGGCGGGCAGCTCTCCCAGCCGCTGGGTGGCGTGCCCCAAGTCGCCGCGCGGGGCCAGGGGGGCCTGCTGGACGTGGCGATCGATCCCGAGTTCGGGAAGAACCGCCTGGTCTACCTGTCCTACGCGGAGCCCGGTGAGGGCGGCGCGGGAACCGCGGTGGCCCGCGGCCGGCTGGGCGAAGGACGGCTGGACGAGGTGAAGGTGATCTACCGCCAGCAGCCGAAGGTGGAGGGCAACGGCCACTTCGGCTCCCGGCTCGTGTTCAGCACAGACGGCAAGCTGTTCATCACCCAGGGCGACCGCCAGGGATACCGGGAGCAGGCGCAGGACCTGGGATCGGGGCTGGGAAAGCTGATCCGGATCAATCCCGACGGCTCGATCCCGGACGACAACCCGTTCGTGGGCAAGAGCGGCGCGCGACCGGAGATCTACTCCTACGGGCATCGCAGCATACAGGCCGCGGCGCTACATCCCGAGACGGGGCAGATCTGGACGGTGGAGCACGGGGCGCGCGGCGGCGACGAGCTGAACCATCCGGAGGCGGGGAAGAACTACGGTTGGCCGGTCATCACCTACGGCAGGGACTACTCCGGCGCGAGCATCGGCGAGGGAACGGCCAAGGAGGGGATGGAGCAGCCGGTCTACTACTGGGACCCGGTGATCGCGCCCTCAGGGGCGGTCTGGTACACCGGCGACAAGTACCCCGGCTGGACGGGCAGTCTGTTCGTCGGCTCCATGCAGCCGGGCGCGCTGGTGCGGCTCAGCCTCGACAACGGGCGGGTGGCCGCGGAAGAGCGGTACCTCGGCGAGCTGGGCGATCGGATCCGGGACGTGCAGCAAGGGCCGGACGGCTTCCTCTACGTGGTGACCGACGAGGACGACGGCCGGGTGCTGCGGGTGGTGCCGAAGGGTTAGGAGTTCTTTTCCAGCCCTGCCGAGTGTCATCCTGAGCGGAGCGAAGGAGCCAAGGCAATGCTTCGGTTCCTTCGCTCCGCTCAGGATGACACGCGCGGGCAGGGTTCGATCGCTGCTTCTAGCCCTTCGGCACCACCCGCAGTACCCGGCCGTCGTCCTCGTCGGTCACCACGTAGAGGAAGCCGTCCGGCCCCTGCTGCACGTCCCGGATCCGATCGCCCAGCTCGCCGAGGTACCGCCCTTCCGCGGCCACCCGCCCGTTGTCGAGGCTGAGCCGCACCAGCGCGCCCGGCTGCATGGAGCCGACGAACAGACTGCCCGTCCAACCGGGGTACTTGTCGCCGGTGTACCAGACCGCCCCTGAGGGCGCGATCACCGGGTCCCAGTAGTAGACCGGCTGCTCCATCCCCTCCTTGGCCGTTCCCTCGCCG
>JACCRH010000079.1 GCA_013813675.1 Gemmatimonadales bacterium | reverse complement strand
GCGCGGCATGCTGCAAGTGGCGGCGACCCACGTCAGCCAGACCGAATCCGGTGAGTATATGCTGATCGGGCCGTGTGCACTTTCGGCGGAAGGCCGGGCGTCCCTGGTGAACGATCGTCGGCTGGGTCCCCGACCACCGCGCCCTAACCGACGGGTACCGTCACACTGAAGCGGGGCGCCTGATGCCGAATGAGCGCAACATCGAGGCCCTCACGGAACTACTCCTCGAGGCACTCCCGCAACCGAACGTCGCCGCGCCTGTTCTGGTCGCCGGGGTCGCCAAGGCCCTCGCGGCAACACTGGCTGGTCAAGGCGTCATCGTGCCCTCCAGCCTCACCGATGACGAACTGCTGGCTTGTGAGGTCGAGCAGGAGCTTGGGGAATCACCCCTCGAGCGGGCGGAGGTAGCTGCGGCGGTGCGGAGCCGGCTAGAGCGGATCGCTCGCGGCGAGGGCCAGTGGGGCGGCCGCGGTTGACATTCGCGCCGAGCGGGCCGAACGTTTACCCCTCCTCCGAGCCGGGCCGGCTCGGCTCGATATATTGGCACTGAGTGAGGACCGCGGGTCTATGCGTCAGCAAACTCCATCACATCGCCGAAGTGGCTGGCTTCGCAGGGTTTTCCTGTGCGCCTCTATGGTCACTATCGGCTGCGCCGAGGGCGAACGGCTGGGGCCGACCGGCTCCGAGGATCTCCCTGCCGGCCCGGCTGGCCAGGCGGCCGCCTCCCAACCGGGCATCGTCTTTTCCTCCTCCGCCATGACCGTTTCCCAGATCAACTCGGTGCACACCGGGCTGGTGGAGGCGCCCACCCCTTCGGGCCTGCTGAACTTTCTCTCCCAGTTGCGGGCGAAAGGCGGGCGCGTCCTCATCAAGCTGGGGGGCGGCGACGGCGCCTACCGGAATCCTGACGGCACCTTCAGCCTCACCAAATGGAAGGTTGGGGTGGACCGGTTTCGGAACATTAATTTCGACTCCTACATCGCCGACGGAACCATCGTCGCCCACTTCCTGGTCGACGAGCCGCATTTCGGCGGCCGCTGGGGCGACCAGGTGATCCCTCAGGCGACTCTGGAAGAAGCCGCCAAGCACAGCAAGCTCCGCTGGCCGAACCTGCCGACGGTGGTGAATGCGCCGGCAAACTGGCTCGCGTCCGCCCCCGTCACTTACGTTCACCTCGACGCCGGCTGGGCCATGTTTCGCTCGAAGACCAGCTCGTCGCCGGGCGGGTAT
The DNA here is from genome assembly GCA_013813675.1 of Gemmatimonadales bacterium. Lineage (GTDB taxonomy): Bacteria > Gemmatimonadota > Gemmatimonadetes > Gemmatimonadales > GWC2-71-9 > CAVVWJ01. The sequence continues at coordinate 6,999 of JACCRH010000079.1, read as the reverse complement.
GCGGCGCAACAGGTCAAGCGGGCCAAATCGAAAGGTCTGGGTCTGGTGGCCGGACTCAACGTCCTCGACGGTGGTGACGGGTCCAGCGGCATTCGTGGCACCCAGCCCCGGACCTGGGCGATGAGCGCGGCAGAGCTCAGGGAGTACGGCTCAGCCCTGCTCGCACAGAGCTACGTCTGCGCCTTCTCCATGTGGAGGTTCAGCGATTCCTACTACAACCGCGCCGACGTGAAGAGCGCGATGGCGGAACTCTCAGCCAAGGCCAGGAGCCACGCCAATACATCGTGCCGCCAGTGAGGAGTGATTGGCGCTCCTCGAGCCGGGAGACGCTTCACTGATCCGTCATACGATCTCGCAGGTTTGAAGCCACTTGGGCCGCTCGGCTCGAGTGGTTTCTGATATTTGGGCTGGAGCTTCCGCGCCGAGCTGCACCCGGCACGAGCCTTGCTTTGGGGCGCGCCTTCGCCTGTTGCAGGCACCCCAGGCAGTGGAGGGCTACTCAAAGTGGAGACTCAGGAGGACACGTACCACTCGGAGATGGACAGCGTGTACCACGCGCTTGCACATTGCCCCGTGGGCCGGATGATTCCGGACGAGCTTCGAAGCCCCGGCACCGGTGGGAGGGTCACCATGTGCCCCGCGTGTGAGGCGCGGCTTACCGGGAGGAGGCGCTCAGCCAGCGGCGCTTAGACTTACGAGCTCCAGGTCAGCCCGTTCCGGTGACCTGGAGTTTCGCTGTGATCCCTCTCACCGCTTTCGAGCCGAAGCTGCGCCTAGTCTGTGACAGGGTAGACTCCCCCGGAACTCTTTCATGAGGATGACCGACATGGCTGAAGCGCGCGAAGCGATGCTCCGGCCGGAATTTCGCGAGTGGTATCCCCACATCCGCGCCGATTGGTGGTATCCGGCCCGGCGGTTGGCGGATCTCGTGCTGGAACAGCGCCGGTCCTTCGAGCCGCATTGGGAATTGGAGTCGAGGGTGCCTTCGGACCAGCATTTTCTTTTCCGGGGGGGACGGGCCCGCGGCGGATCGCAGCTTCGCACCAGGGACAGCGATCAGCCTCGGGAGTCGACCTTGCCGGACCAGCCCGGTCCTCGGGAGCCTTGACCATCTAATCTCCACAGCTCCTGGGCCACCCCCCCCATCTGCCAGCGTCGAGAAGTCTCCAGCCGAATGCTACCTTAGCAGAACGCCGCCGCCGTTCTACCTCACCGGATCGGGCGATGCGCGGAAACCCTCGACTGGGGCGGCCGTTAACCCGGCCGAGCGACTATGGAAGGACGCGACCGCCGGCTGTCACGCGTGGCGCCCCAAGCCCGGCTGCGCCCGGGCTGGCTAGGCTTCTATCCGACGATCCTCCCCGACCTGTGGTATTCCCTGCATACCGCCCAGGGAAATCACTCGGCCTACATCTGGCTGGAGACCTCTCACGGAATCACCCGGGTTCAGCGCTCCGACGTGGAGCTTCGGGATACGCCCTGAGACGGAGAGTACTGCGGGTCAGGAGGCGGAGCGCTCTCGCGTGCCGGGGTGTTCCAGCATGCGCCGAACGGCAACCACCAGACCCTCGCGGGTGAACGGCTTGGGCAGGAAGTCCCACCGCGCGGCCCGCAGCAACGCGGCATCAAAGGAGGGGTACCCGGAGATGAAGAGGACGGGGATCTCGCCGTAGCGTTCCGCCACCAGCCAGGCGAGGGTGGGACCCGGCATGTCCGCCAGACGGACGTCGAACACGAAGAGCTGGGGCGTCTCGGTCCGCTCCACCAGCAGCGTCAGGGCATGCTCGCCGGTGTTGGCCCAGATGCACTCGAAGCCGGCGTCCCGCAGGACGCGGCAGGTGCTCTGGGACGCCGCGAGGTCGCCGTCCACTACCAGGATGGTCTGCTTCACCCTGGGAAAATCGTTGGCGCCAGGCGGAAACGGAAGGGTCGAGAGGCGCAGTTCGGGTTACCTTTCTCTGCGATGGACCTCTACCATCAGTTCGCCTCCCACCTCGCATCCCTGTCGCTGCCCGGCGGCCGGGCACTCGTCGCCGTCTCCGGCGGCCTCGATTCCGTCGTGCTTCTCGACCTGCTCCATCGGGCGGCGGATCCCCGCTTCGATCTGGTGGTGGCACACGCCGACCACGGCATTCATCCTGACAGCGCTCGCGTGGCCGAGCGGGTCGCGGCATTCGCCGGCGTCCTCGGGCTCCGCTGCGAGGTAGACCAGCTTGGCCTCGGAACCGGCACCGGCGAGACCACTGCCCGCGAGGCCCGCTACGCCTGGCTCTTCGCCCTGCGCGAGCGACTCGGCGCCACATGGGTCTTCACCGCGCACCATGCTGACGACCAGGCGGAAACCGTGCTCATGCGCGCTCTGGAGGGCTCGGGTACCGGCGGTCTCGCCGGAATGCGCGCGGTGAGCGGGGCCGTGGTCCGGCCACTGCTCCGGTTCCGCAGAGTGCAGTTGTCGCGCTATGCGCGGGAGCGGAACCTTCCGGTGTGGATCGATCCTGCCAACAGCGATCCGGCGCACCTGCGGTCGTGGATTCGCTGTGATCTCCTGCCGTCGATCCGGTGCCGTCTGCCCGAGGTCGACGCCAGGCTTCGGCGACTGGGGTCGCACGCGGCACGGGAGCGGGACGCCTGGAGCAGCGCGATCGACCTGCTTCCGGGCCTCGATCCCAGGGGCGAAGCCGGGGGCATTTCCGTTGCTGCCGCCACTCTCGGGGCCTATGATTCAGCCCTGGCCCAGACGGTGGTAGTCGCGGCCGCCCGGCGAGCCGGCTTCGCCATGGGCTTTGGGCGCGCGGCGAGTGTGCTGCGCCTCGCCGCGACAGGAGCCAGCGGACGAGAAGTCTCTCTGGGGAATGGCTGGCGGGCGGAGTTGGTGTTTGACCGGCTTCGGATCGTACGGGGGCCGGACCCCAGACCTGCGGCAGCGCTGCCGATCAGCGGTCGCAACGGACAAGAGCTCTGGGGCCAGTGGCGGATCACCTGGCGGCCCGAAGCCGCGCCTGAAAGGCAGGAGCGGACCGGCCGCACCGCCTGGTTCCGCCCGGACGCGCTGACGGTCCGCCCCTGGACCGCCGGCGACCGGCTCCGTCCGCTCGCCGGGGCCGGGCGCCGGCTAGTGGTCCGCTGCTTTCAGGATGCCCGGGTACCGCGACGCAACCGCCTGGACTGGCCGGTCGTCGCCTCCGAGGAGCTGGTGGTCTGGGTACCCGGGGTGTGCCGGTCGGACGCTCTCCTGCCACCCGCCGGAGCGGAGGCCCTACGTGTCGATGTTGAGCACGCCTGAGGTGCTGCGCCGGACCGGCGGAAAGCCGGTCAAATCGATCGTCTACGATGAGGCGACCATCGCTGGCAGGGTGGAGGAGTTGGGCGCCGAGATAACCCGGGCCTACCCCGACGGCGAGCTGCTCATTCTCGGCCTCCTGAAGGGCAGCTTCATCTTCCTCAGCGACTTGGTCCGGACCATCGAGCGGCCGATTCAGGTCGACTTCCTGGTGGCCAGCTCCTATGGCGACGGGAAGGTGTCCAGCGGGAAAGTCCGGCTGCTTTACGACCCGGAGACCCGGCTGGAGGGTAAACATATCCTGCTGGTCGAGGATATTATTGATACCGGCAAGACGCTTCGGAAGCTGATGGTCTTGCTGGCTGAGCGGAGTCCCGGCAGCCTGGCCATCTGCGCCCTGTTGGATAAGCAGGTGGCGGTGGAACCGCGGCCCGAACTCAGGTTCGTGGGCTTTCAGGCCCCGCCGGCGTTTCTGGTCGGGTACGGACTCGACCACGCCGAGAACTACCGACATCTCCCGTTTATCGCGGACTTGGAATAAATGGCCGACCGACTGCCGTCCCGCCCCCCTCGCACCAACTGGGGCAACCTGAGCAAGAACCTCGCGCTGTGGCTGCTGGTCGGGCTGCTCGCGCTGGCGCTCTTCCAGATGATGAGCCGCCAGCGGAACCCGACCCAGGAGTTCTCCTACACCGAGTTCAGCCGCCAGCTCGATCAGGGCAACGTGGCTCGGGTCGAGGTGTTCGACGGCAAGCGCCTGGAGGGAGACTTCCGCGCGCCGGTGACTCAGGAGGGCCGCAGCGCCAAGAGCTTTACCGTGCTGCTGCCGGTGGCCAACAGCGAGGTGTTCATCAAGCGCTTGGAGGACGCCGGCGTCCCCATCCTGGCCAAGGAGCCCAAGGGCGGCATCACCGCCATCATCATCGCCGCGCTTCCCTGGATCGTGATCCTCGGACTCTGGTTCTTCCTGCTGCGCCAGCTCCAGGCCGGCGGCAGCCGGGCGTTCGCCTTCGGGAAGTCGAAGGCCAAGCTCCTCGCGGGGGATACGCCCAAGGTCACCTTTGCCGACGTGGCCGGCGCCGATGAAGCCAAGGTCGAGCTGCAGGAGATCATCGAGTTCCTCAAGGACCCTCAGAAGTTCACCCGGCTTGGCGGCCGGCTGCCCAAGGGCGCCCTGCTGGTGGGTCCCCCGGGCACCGGCAAGACCCTCCTCGCCAAGGCGGTGGCAGGGGAAGCCGGGCGTCCCTTCTTCTCGATGTCGGGCTCCGACTTCGTGGAGATGTTCGTCGGCGTCGGCGCGAGCCGGGTGCGCGACCTCTTCGAGCAGGGGAAGGCCCACGCGCCCTGCATCATCTTCATCGACGAGATCGACGCGGTCGGGCGGCATCGCGGGGCCGGACTCGGCGGAGGGCACGACGAGCGGGAGCAGACGCTGAATCAGCTCCTGGTCGAGATGGACGGCTTCGAATCCAACGACGGCGTCATCCTCGTCGCGGCGACCAACCGGCCCGACGTGCTCGATCCGGCCCTGCTCCGTCCCGGACGGTTCGACCGCCAGATCGTGGTGGACGCCCCCGACGTGCGCGGCCGCGAGGGCATTCTCCGGGTGCACACCCGGAAGATTCCGCTGGCGTCCGACGTGCGGCTCGACACCATCGCCAAGGGAACCCCGGGCATGGCCGGCGCGGACCTCGCCAATCTGGTGAACGAGGCTGCGGTGCTCGCCGCCCGGCGGAACAAGACCCTGGTGGATATGTCGGACTTCGAGGACGCCAAGGACAAGGTGATGCTCGGCGTCGAGCGCCGGAGCCTGGTCCTCACCGAGGACGAGCGCAAGCTCACCGCCTACCACGAGGCCGGGCACGCCATCGTGGCCCTGAAGATTCCGGGCAGCGATCCGGTGCACAAAGTGACCATCGTGCCGCGCGGACGGGCCCTCGGGCTCACCGCCTCGCTGCCCGAGGTTGACCGGCACAACTACAGCAAGGACTGGCTGATCGGCAGCCTGGCCATGTTCTTCGGCGGCCGGGTGGCCGAGGAGATCATCTTCGGGGCCGACAAGGTGACCACCGGAGCGGGCAACGACATCGAGCGCGCTACCGGACTCGCCCGCCGGATGGTTACCCAGTTCGGGATGAGCGAGGTCATCGGCCCGCTCGCGGTGGGCGACAAGGAGCAGGAAATCTTCCTCGGGCGCGAGTTCGCCCAGCGGCGGGAGGTCTCCGAGCGCACCGCGCAGATGGTGGACACCGAGGTCAAGCGGCTGATCGACGAGGCCTACGCCCGCGCCATGCAGATCATCAGTCAAAACCGGGAGCTGCTCGACCGCATCGCCGTGGCGCTGCTCGACCGGGAGACCATCGACCGGGAGGACCTCGACCGGCTGGTCAAGAATCTCCCGCTGCCACCGCGAACCCTCTCGCCCGACCCGGCCGCGGCCGCCAGTCAACCTGCGGCCAAGCCGGGCGTCACGCCCAGCCGGGCACCGATCCTCGGAGCGCCGCCGGCCGAACCCGCCGGCGCGTGAATGTCACGCCGCTGGCGCTCCACTCGACGGGAGCGGTGCGCGGCGCACTGCAGTCCCACGGGTGGGAGGACGGCCTCGCCCGCGCCTCCGCCGGCGGCATCCATCCCCTCGCTTTCCATCTGACCGGCCTGGACCAGGGCGCTCTCGAGGCCCTGGTCCGCTTCGGTGGGGGTCTCGGCCTCGAGGTCGTCACCGGGGATGACTGGGCGATCCTCGCCGGCAGCCGCTCCCGCCTCAGCGCCTTCGCCCGCCCCTGGACCGCGCCCGAGCCGCTGGTGGACGTGGCGCTGCAGGTGGGGATCGCGATGCCGGGCGACCCGGGCCCGGCCTGGCACACCGCGCGGCGCCCCGTACCCCTCGACCAGCCGGTCCTCGTCGGCATCCTCAACGTCACCCCCGACAGCTTCAGTGACGGCGGACGGTTCACCGCCACCCATGCCGCGCTGGCCCACGCCGAGTCGCTGCTTCGCGACGGCGCGACGATCATCGACGTCGGGGGCGAATCCACCCGGCCGGGCCGCACCGAGCTGGTCTCGGCCGAGGAGGAGCTGCGCCGGGTCGCTCCGGTGGTCGAGGCGCTGGTCCGGACCCACCCCGATCTGCTGGTGTCCATCGACACCGTGAAGTCCGCCGTGGCGAAGGGGGCACTCGACCTGGGCGCCGCGATCGTGAACGACGTTACGGCCTTTCGGTTCGATGTCGCGATGGCGGGGGTCGTCGCCGCCGCCGGGGCCGGGGCGATTCTGATGCATTCGCGGGGTGGGTTGCTCGAGATCGCCTCGTACGAGCACGCCGACTACGCTGGCGACGTCGTAGGTGGCGTGCTGGCGGAGCTGCGGGCGGCACTGTCGCTGGCGGCCGACGCCGGAGTGCCCGCCGATACCGTGGTGCTCGATCCCGGTCTGGGTTTCTCCAAGACCGTGGAGCAGAGCGTCGTCCTCTTCGATCAGCTTGGCGCGCTGCAGGCCCTCGGCCGGCCGCTTCTGGTCGGCCCCTCGCGCAAGCGGTTTCTGGGCGCGGTCACCGGGCTTCCGGTGGAGGAGCGAGACCGGGCGACCGCCGCGGCGTGCGCGCTGGCCTGGGAGCGGGGCGCGCGGCTGTTCCGGGTCCACGCCGTCGCGGCTGCTCGCGAAGCCCTCGCTCTCGCGAAGGCCCTCGACACCGCCTCGCAGCCGTGAGCGCTCTCACTGAC
>JACCRH010000024.1 GCA_013813675.1 Gemmatimonadales bacterium | reverse complement strand
GCTCCTTCGCTGCGCTCAGGTTGACCGTACGCAACCAGCGAGCTGCACCTTCGCCTTGCCGAGGCGCCACGGCCGACGCCTCCTCCAGTAGATCGCGGACCGGCGCGTGGCCGTTGATGCCGTTACTCCCCTGGTCCAATCGGATGGGTGTTCGGAAGCTCATTGCCTATCGACACGTGGTCGCCCTGGCCCTCGGTATCGAAGCAGGTCGGGTGCTCGAATCCATCGAGCGTGCCCTCGGTGTAGATGATATTGTCGCTGCTGCTGTCGCCGTCCGGCCCCGCGGGCACGTTGTCCAGGTTCAACGCGTGGCGGAGCTTCCAGGCGACGATGTGGTCGGTGCACGAGGTGTCGCCGCTCACCCCCACTCCGCCGCGGAGGGTCCCGTTGCTGGAGTAGAGCGCCAGGCCTCCGCCGAAGACGTTGATCCCCCCGATCAGCCTCCCGATCATGGGATCGTTGTGGCTACCGTAGGCCGATACGGGACCGGCGTAGGCCACCCTGGTGTCCACCGGATTGCTCTCCTGGAGGCCGAACAGACTTCCCCCCGGCTGGGTCGCCGCAAAGAGATTGGCCGTGCTCAGGGCGAAGCCTTCCAGGCTGAAGGCGTTGGCGCTATTGGCCTTCTGGGCCGAGATCACGCGGCTGCCGGGCCATTGGTCCCCGCGGAGCTCACCGCTGAACACGACGTCTACCACCTTGCCTTTTCGATCCAGGAGAGTGGCCCACATCTCGAAGCCGAGGCCGCCGTTCTGCTCCTCCAGGATTTCCCGAAGCTTGGCGCGGAGGATGGAGTGATCGGGGAGGACCTGAGCCAGACTGGCGGCGTCCGGCGTCGGGTCGGTGACGCTGTCTCCACCGCACCCGGCCGCGATCAGGGCGCAGCCTGCCACCAGGGGGATAACATGAAGCGAACGCATGGGAGTACTCCTTTCGGTTGCACTTGAGTCACGAAGTCAGATCAGGGGAGGGATGAAGCGCCATGCTGCCGCGATCTACTTGGAGGGAACCGGGGGAAAGGCCCAATGTACGGCAGCGCCCGACTCCCACAAGTAGGGCTTTCCTCCGCATGAAGCACCCGAGAACTTCGGCGTCCAACCACTCGACCTGATCTGGCCACTCAGGGCCTGGGCGTCCGCTCCCCCTGAAGCCGCCGCACCAGCGCCGGCAGGTTCTGGATCACCACGATGCGGGCGGCAGGGCTCCGGCGCACCATGACGAAGGTCTTGCCGTCGGGCGAGATGTCGTAGTTGGCGTGCGGCGCGGTCCCCACGATGTCGAGGATGGGGAAGAGTCGCTTCCGGCCGGTCACGCTCAACCCCGGTTTGGTGCCGATGCCGGCGGCGACGAGATACGGATCGGCCTGCTTGGTCTCCCGATAGAAGAGCTCGCGGCCGTCGCGACTCCACACCGGCTCGGTGCCGCCGTCCAGGGAGACGAGGACCTGGTCCCCCTCGCCGGCGAGGTCGCGCACGTAGACCTCGTCGCGGCCCGACTGGTCCGAGACGAACGAGAGCCACCGGCCGTCGGGCGATACGCCGACGTACTGCTCCGAGAACGGGCTGGCCACGAGAGGCTCGAGGGGCCCTCGACCTGCGTTGCGCACGATGGCGGCGTCGGTTCGCGAGTCGGCCTGGGCGGAATCGGGCCGCCGCGGGTCGCGGCGCAGGTTGGTGCCGGTGGTGACGAGGGCACTGCCGTCTCGCAACCAGACTCCGGTGTACGAGAGGAAGCGCGACGCCAGCAGGGTGTCGGGTGGCTCGGCGCTGCCCGGTGGCTTTTTCAGCAGGAGGAGGGTCACACCGTCAGCCCGGTTCATCGGCGTGATGTAGGTGATGAACCGGCCGTCCGGCGTCCAGGTGGCGTCGTGCCCGTCCCGATCGAAGCTGGCGCGGGAGAGCGTCCCCTCTCCCAGCGCCAGGGCCCAGACATTTAGCCCTTCGATGGAGGTGAAGTCCAGGAGGAGCCGGCGGCCGTCGGGCGAGAACATGGGAGAGTGGAAGTTGCGCCGCTCGCCGGTGACCGACCGGCTGGCGCCCGTTCGGTCCACGAACACCAGTGACGCGGGCTCCTCCGGGATGTAGGCCACGTTGCCGTTGGCCGCCACGGCGAACTGGGCCACCGACGTCCCGGTGACGGCCACGTTGGTGCCCACCGTGACCGGCGGTCCCGTCAGCCGCCGGCCCTCCTGATCGAAAGGGGCGGCCTGCAAGTTTCCGCCGGGCAGCACGAAGACCAGAAATCCCTGGGTGACTCGCGCATCGACGACCGGCGTGCCGAGGAGCGTGGTCTGGGCCTCTTCTTCGACGATCCGTTCGCCGACATCGCATAGAGGGTCACCACGGTGGTCCCGCTCCGACGGTCGAGTACCGGATGGACGTAGGCGATCTTGGTGCCCTGGCGAGACCAGCGGCCCTGCCAGTAGGGCCGTAGAGAGGTGCCGTTGGTCGTGAGCTGGGTGATCGCCCCGCCGCTCGGGCTCACGGTATACAGGTCATGGAGGTGCCTGGTCAGGATCCGCTCCCCATCGGGGGACCACTGGGGCTGGGAGCATTCGAGCGGGAGGCTCACTACTAGTCCGGTGCCGTTCGCATTCATCACCTCGAGCCCTGTGGCACATCACCAGTCGGCCGCCATCAGGCGAGAGCTGCAGGTCCTCGTAAAAGTCGTTCAACGACGCGCTGCGAAGCTTGGTGCGGTCCGTGCCATCGGGCTTCACCGACCAGATGCCTCGCTCGTTGGCCAACGTCCGCGGCTCGTCCTTGGAGGCGAAGTACGCGACCCGCTGGCCGTCCGGAGACCAGGCCGGTGCGTCCACCCCGATGTTTCTGGCGATCTCGATCAGCCCGGAGCCATCGGCATTCACCACCATCAGTCTGCCCGTGGTGTAGTCGATGAACGCGACCCGGCCGCCGTCAGGGGACCACCTGACTTGCGTGGCGGCGTCCACTCCAACCGGGGTCAAGTCCTGGAACCCGGCCCCGTTGATGCCGATGACGGCCACGTGATACTTCAGGGTCCCGCCGTCGTTCAGCGCCAGCAGTCGAAAGGCGATTCGATTCGGCGATGCGGGTGCCCACTCGGCGTACCAAGGCAGGTAAGCACCGATCGCGCCCTGTCCGTCACCCGGCAGGTGACGGGCCTGCGGGGTAGCTAGCCAGTGCATGTAGGAGTGCGATTGTCACCCTGAGCGCAGCGAAGGGGCCATGGCGAACATGGTCCCCTTCGCTCCGCTCAGGGTGACACCGTAGCCAGCGCTAGCTTGGCGCGCTCGCCTTCGGCAGCGAGGCGCTGGGGTCCGCCAGCAGACGCCAGCCGTAGCGCCTCGGAATGTCCCCGTGCCCCACCTCTGAGCGCTCGACCCGGTAGCGCGGGCCCAGGACCTGTTCCGCTCCCGCGGCCGACGCCCAGATTCGCCGCAACGCGCGGTGCACCGCCAAGCTTTGCGGCTTGGTACCGTTCCGCTCGGGCGGGGGCTCGGTGAACACGATGCGGCACGCACCCGCGGCGG
>JACCRH010000010.1 GCA_013813675.1 Gemmatimonadales bacterium | reverse complement strand
GGAGAGCACGGTGAGCGGGACGCGGGCCGAGTCACACGCCCGCGCCATCAGGCGCAGCAGGTCCGCCGTGATCCGCCGCTCCGCTCCGCGGCGGCGGAGCGCGGCACCCGCAGAAACTCCCCCCGCTGGGGAGCCCCCATGTAAAGGAGCGTGTATCCCGCATCCGACGCGGTGACCAACCGCCGCGCCAGGATGAGCAGGTGCAGGCGCGGTATGTGCTCCTGGAGCCGGAAGCCCGGTTCCCTGACCGGGGTCGCCGCGACCACACGACCGTAGGGTGAGTTCGAATACAGATCGTTGACCAGAAAACCCACCACCACGGCATCGGGCTGATATCGCTGGAACAGGCGGTGAAGGAGTACTAGCTCGGTGCGCGTGTCCATTCCTTCGACCCCGGCTTTCACCAGTTCGATCGCTCGACCCTGACGCCGCAGCTCCTCCTCGGCCAGGACCGGCCAGATCGAATCGTAGTCCACCCCGTAGCCGAACGTGAAGGAGTCGCCCAGCAACAACACGCGGGTCGTCCCGGCGGGCTTTTCAGGTGGATGCGTCGTAGAGTCCCGAAAACCGTCCGGGTTGATATGGTAGACCACCGTGAACTCCGGATGCCGGAAACGCCAGACCGCGCCGGGCGCATAGCGCATCCCCAGCGAGTCGTCGGCCTGGGAGAAGTACTCGCCTTCCAGGGACGTTCCACTGAGGGTCTGGGGCCAGAGCACTCGCAATGCGAGCTCGAGCCCCAGGAGCAGGCCCGCGGACACGACGAGGACTACCGCCGTATCGCGCAGCAACCCTGTCAGTCGCTTCGCTCCCGGCTGCTTCATACTCGGAACGCTCCGGTTCAGTGCGGCGCGGGGGCCTTATCGAAGAAGTGGCACCACCTCCCGCTTCCTTCCGTACCTGGATTCTGATAGCCTTTAAGATACACCTCGAGAACCTCCCGGCCGTGTTGCGCACCCGCCGCACTGTGCCGGGCCGGACCAGCAGTTGAATAGCCCCTCCGGCCTGTCGCGACCCGGCTGCGCTGGAACGGACGCGCAATAGGTACGTCTCCCCGGGCGGATCCCCCCAGAACCCGGGTCGTATCTCCGCTCAGGAGCACATCTTAAAGGCTCCGGGCCGGCGCCACAGCAGGATCCCTGAGGTGAGATCGGTTCGGGTAGGGGATTTGCAGCCGTCCCGGCCACTGGCAGGGCTTCGATCGGTGCTTTCGTGTCCCAGGAAGGCTCCCCGTCTCACCCGGACCGCTCATGCCTTTGATGATGACGGAAAGTGCCGCCCCCTCGTGGTCGGTTCGAAAGATCGTTGTGATCGGCCCCGGGATCGTGGGTGTGCCGATGGCGACGCTGCTCGCGCGTGCCGGTGTACGGATCGGCAGCGACGAACCGGCGGCCGTCGTCGTCATTCAGCGGCCGTCGCCGACCTCGGGCTGGAAAGTCGACGCCATCAATGAGGGCCGGTCGCCGATCGGCGGAATCGAACCTGCGCTCGACGCCATGCTGCGTGAGGCGGTCGCCTCGGGCCGGCTGTCGGCGTCTCACGACTGCGGGGTCTCCCGCGACGCCGACGTCGTCCTGATCTGTGTGCAGACCGACCGGGATGGCAACGCGCCGGCCTACGGCCCACTGTTCGAGGCGCTTACCGGGTTGGCCGAGGCGCTCCGGTCCAGGCCGAAGGGGAATGTGCCGCTGGTGATCTTCGAGTCCACGCTCGCGCCCACCAGCATGAGTACCGTGGTGCGCGACCATTTCGCGCGCTATGGACTGGTAGAGGGCCGCGACATCCTGCTGGGCAATAGCCCCAACCGGGTCATGCCGGGCCGACTGCTGGAGCGTGTGGCCACGTCCGACAAGCTGGTCGCCGGTCTCAATCCGGTCACCCCGGCCCTGATTGCCCGACTGTATTCGCATATCGTGACCGAAGGGACGGTATACCAGACCAGCAGCATGACGGCGGAAGTGGTCAAGACACTGGAGAACGCCTACCGCGACGTGCGGATCGCGTACGCGGCGGAGGTCGCTCGACACTGCGACGCGCACGACCTGGACTACTACGCGCTCCGCGATGAAGTAAACCGGCGGGCGGACCAGGCGGATGCCGCGAGCCGGGACCCCAACGCCGTCCCCAGCGGGGGCCTCCTAATTCCCACGCTCGGTGTCGGCGGCCACTGTCTGCCGAAGGACGGCATTCTGCTCTGGTGGCGGGCCCTCGAGCGGGGACTCGATACCAGCCGGAGTCTGATCCTCGAAGCCCGTCGCATCAACGACGATTCGCCCAGCGAGGTGTTGGCGCTGATGGAGCGCCGCTGGGGCTCGCTCGCCGGCCGCTCCATCGCCCTGCTCGGGACCGCCTACCGCTTCAACTCGGAGGACACGCGGAACTCCCCCACGCTCGCCTTTGCGCGCTTGCTGCTCGACCGGGGGTGTCGGGCCGCGCTTCACGACCCCTACGTCAAGCCCGGGGACCAGAACCTGGCGGCATACGGGCTCGCGCACATCTTCAGCAACGATCTCCCTTCCGCCGTCGCGGATGCCGACCTGCTCGTCGTGTGCACCGCCCACCGCGAATACCTGGGAATCGACCAGATCATGAGTCACGCAGCCCGCGCATCCGGCCTGTTCGATGCCTGCAACCTGCTGCCGGATCCGGCCCTGCGGCCGCGGATTTCGTATGCCGGCATCGGCCGCGGCCGTCGCCCGCCGCCCGCCGCCCTGATCGACGCCGTCTCCACCGGCTTCAGGGCGGTGGAGCGGGGGGTGACCAATGAGGTTCGCTCCCTGCTCGAATTTCTGAACGACTCGTACGCGGTGACGCCGTTCGAGCGGGTAGACTTCGCGGAAGTGCAGCGATTGGCGGCCACTTGCGGTACCGGTTGCCGCATCGTCGATGCAGGGCCGTTGGAGGCGCTGCCGCAAGCCGATGGGTTCAGCTCGCGGCTCGTTTGCCGGGCCGCGAGCGATTGACGGTGCGGTGGGCCTTGGCAGCCGTGGTGCTGCTGGCATTCGCGCTTCGGCTGCTGTGGCTCCAGGATCAGAGCCTGTCGATGGACGAGCTTGCCGAGCTGACCATCGCGCATAGCCCCATGACGGACATCCTGTGGGCCCAGGATGGCTTCCCTCCGCTCTACCACTCCATCCTGCACGCCTGGCTGGCCATCTTCCCCGGCGATCAATCCGCGCGCTGGCTCTCAGCACTGTTCGGCACCGCCGCGGTCGGGGCCGTGTGGGGGTTGGCGCGCGCGGTCGCCGACGAGAGGACCGCCCTCTGGGCGGCATTCCTTGTCGCGGTGTCGCCGTTCCAGGCGTGGCACGCGCAGGAGGCGCGAGCCTACATTCTGTACTACCTGATTGCCGCATGCGCCCTCTGGAGCTTTTTCACAGCCCTCAAGACGGACTCGCCTGCCGCCTGGGCGGCCTATGTGGCGATCTGCTGGGCGGGTTTCCTCACCCACTATTACTTCGCACTGCTGGTGCTCAGCAATCTCGCGATCTTGCTGGTGGAGGGCGGAGGCCGCCTTCGCCGGCGCGCGGTCATCGCGCACGCCGGTCTGGCACTGCTGAGCGTTCCAGTGGCGTGGCTCCTTCACGGCGACCTGTCGGCCGAGGAAGCCGCGACCTTCGCGACCACATTTCACCCCGCCGCGATCGGCTATGCCCTGTTCTCTTTCGTGTCGGGCTACGCCCTCGGCCCCTCGCCCAGGGAGTTGCATGGGCTCGCCGCCGGCCGGGCGGTCCTTGCCGTGCTGCCCTGGCTGTTGCCGATCGGGATCTCCGCCGGAATCCTTCTGTATCACGGGCTGCGGGTATTGGGCGCGCGGCTCTGGGGAAGCCGGCTTCTTCTAGCGGGCGTGGGGCCGGTAGTCCTCTGTGCCGCGCTTGCCGGCGTCTCGAGTATCACCTTTCAGGTTCGGCATGTGCTCTGGGCGTCGATCCTGCTGATGGTGGTGCTGGGCGCCGGATGCACGGAGTGGCGGAGCAGGAAACCGGTCCAGCTCGCACTCCTGACACTGTTGCTGCTCTTTGGCGTCTCCCGATATCACCGCCACGACCTGCCACGCTATCAGAATGAGGATTTGCGTGGCCTGGCGTCGTATCTCCGAACGGCGGACCCGTCGACGCCGGTCTACGTGTTGAGTGGGTACATGGCTCAGCCGGTACGCTACTACTTAGGCGACGGGTGGAGCGTCTTCCCTGTACCTGATGCGGGTCCAGATGCCAACGCGCTCCGAACCGCGCTGAACTATCTCGACTCCTCGACGACACCCAGCGCCGGCTTCTGGTTCGTGTATACCCGAGGGTTCCATGGGGACCCCTGGGGCCGTCTCATCGACACCCTCCCGCGGCTGCGCGACCTCCAGCGCCGCAAGGAGTTCGCCGGCATCACGCTCTTTGCGGGTGGAGGGGGCCCGGCGCCGGTTCGCTAGGGAGTGCGAATCAGCGAGTCGACTCGCCCGCGCTCGTCGAAGCCGAGGTCGATGTCAAAGTCAGGGGTCCGGGTCTTTGCCGAGCGAGGGAGAACCCAATAGTAGGGATGGGCCGGAAAAAAGGAGTTCAACAGAACGGCGTTGCGCCGTTGGGCAATGTCCTCAGGCACCGCGGCCAGAACCCGGACGAACGAGCCCTCATACCTGGCGGATTCGTAGGGGAGCGACGAAACGACCGTCGCCCCGGGGGGAATAGCCTCCGCCTGGCGAAGGACCGCTTCGTAGTCATGGCTGAAGCGCATGCCTCGGGCGGAGAAGGTCGTGACCTGCCAGCCGAGGAGCAGGCTCACGATGGTCAGGACGGCCAGGCGCTCGCGGGGAGAAACGCGCGATTGGAGGCTCGGCAACAGCCACGCGAGCGCGGCAAAATGCAGCCGCGCGTGGAACGGCCATGCTTCTCCGAGCGCGGCCGGAGCCCCGAAGTAGGCGATCCCGAGCAAGCCGGCCAGGAGAAGGACGAACTGATAGTTTTGCGGCATCGTGCGAAAGGACTGGCCGCGCACGCCCCGCCAGCAGAGGAGCGCGACCACGGCGCCGAAGGCTGCCAAGGCCACCCAGAAGGAAGGCGTCGACGCCGCGAACCCCCGGAAGAAGGCGAACCCGAAGAAGCGTGCCAGCACTCTGACCAATGACTCCCACCGCGCACCACCTGAGCCCAATGTCCCCCGCGCGAGATACCAGGCCACGAGCACGACGGTGGGAAGCAGCGCCAGTGCCAGGTGCGCTCGACGGAAGCGAACCGGCCGCCAGGGAAAAATCAGCCACAGGAATCCCAGCATGAGGAAGAGCGCGCTCACGAACGCATGGGCATAGTGGGCCAGGAGCCCGAGCAGGGCGATGAGGATGTAAGGCCCGGGCCTGTCGACTCGAGTGCGGCCGTCGGTGAACCGCGCGAGCACGCCGAAGGCCACCAGGACGATGGGAATCGCGCCCATGAAGGCGAAGAAACCGTTGTAGAGCCAGGAGCTGTGGATCAGCAGGAGCGCGGCAAACGCCCCCAGTGACAGTCCGCGAGTCATCGTGCGGCTCAGGAACCAAATCGCACCGCTCCACGACAGGATCACCGAGGAGACCACGAGCTTCTGAGCGAGGTGGGGCTCGAGCCACGCCGCCAGACCGTACTGGAGGCCGAAGTGGAGGAGGTGGTGTGGCGCATCCCACTCGAGGTGCCGGAGGTAGAATTGCCCAAGCGGGCTCCCGGGGTTACCGAGATCGCGGTAGACCTCCACCCAGTACAGGTGGGCCAGCCCATCCTCAGTGGGCAGATACGCCGGCAACCACACCGGCAGCAATAGGAGAATGCTCCAGGCCCAGTACAACGCGGGAGAGACCGGCCGTGCCTCGGGAGGCGCGGCACCCGGCTCCCCAGCCGCGGTAGGGACCAACCGTGTAGCCGCCACCCTCGCTGTCTGCGCAGCGCTCATGAGTTGGCTGGCAGGCCGAGCGTAGCAACCATCTGCCGCATGCGTCCGAGCGTCCGCCAGTACACGTCCTCCATGAGAATGTGGGCGAATTCGCCGTTGCGCCCCACGCTGTAGAGTCCGGCGACCCCAGTCGTCTCCCGGAGGCGGATGCGGTCGGCCTCGTACTCGTTGAGATAGACCGGGTACGCGATCGGCGTGCGGAGCACGTGGCTACCCAGCAGCCTCTGCCGCACGTCGGGGATGATCCTTGTCAGGTATTCCAGGCACAGCTCCAGCAGACGGTCCTCCGCCATGGACCAGATCTCATCCTGTTTCTCGCATCCGAAATCCACCGTCAGCATGCACTTGCCGGCCGGCGCCAGCCACGGCATCGAGATGGTGGTCTCGGTGATCCGAAAGAAGGGGAACTCGCGCTCGGGGACCCAGAGCACGGTGTCCGGCAAGAGACCCCGGCCGCGAAGTCGCAGGTTGAGGAACACCATCGGGCGGAAGCGGAATTTCGACAGGTGCTTGGTGGCGTCGGTCCCGACGACCAGGCGGGCCAGCACATGCGCCGGCGCGGTACTGACGACCGCGGACACCTCGTCTTCGCGGCCATTCGCCCGTACTCCGACCACCTGCCCGTCCTCCACCACGATCGCCTCCACCGGCGTCTCCAGCAGAATCGAGGAGGGATCCAACTCATCGGCGAGACGCTGCACCAGCGTACTGACGCCGCCTTCCGGGTACACGTGCCAGACGGATGGACTCTCCGGCTTCTCATGGCTGTAGCCGTTGGCCACCGCCCGCTTCGTGATCCGGCCGGCCAGGTTGAGCCAGAGCGTATGAAGTACGCCGTGCCGCAGTTTCTCGCTTGCGACGCCAGGCGACAAGGCGTCGGCGCTCACCCCCGACCAGGCCTCCACCAGCGGAATGGCGACGGCGTCCGCCAACGCATTCCCGTATGCCGCCCGAAACCACTCCGCCGCCGACCTTGGCGCCCCATTGCCCTGCCGGCGGCCCTGCCAGCGGCTCAGCCGGGCGGCGAGGCCGCTGGAGGCGAAGCGCGGGTTGCGCAGGATTCCGAATGGATACCCGAAAACCTTGCCGCCCAGGAACACGGCCTCACCGTAGTGACGAACGTCCCGACAGCTGCTCGCGACCCCGATCGCCACCGCGAGCCGGTTGGTGACGAAGTGAGCCCCGAAGTCGCTGGTGAAGCCATCCCGGTCGCGGAATGTCGCCGCCAGCCCGGCGATCTGTGCGCTGGCCTCGTACAGGCGA
>JACCRH010000498.1 GCA_013813675.1 Gemmatimonadales bacterium | reverse complement strand
CGCGCGCGTAGCCCGCCCGCGGGTCGCGCGACTTCTGCTTCTGCATGATGGACATGGTGACTTCGGCGAGGTAGTCCATCATCAGATAGTCGATGGGACCGCCCCGCACCTGCCGGACCGGCGCCTCAAGCCAATCGCCCCAGAATCCCTGCCCGGCCGCGATCCGCACCACGCGCTCGCTCATCGCCCAGTCGCCTCCGCGAATCCGCTCTCTCGAATCCACATCTGTCGGAGCGCTAGCGGGGGGAAGCCGCATCGACCGGCGGCAGCACGAACGGGCCGAGGTGGGGGCCGGCGTAGTTGGCGCAGACCCGGAGGGCAAAGGCGAGCTGCTCGCGGGTCTCCTCTGGCGTGACGATGGCGTCCACATGACCCCGCGCCGCGGCGTGGCGAGCGTCGAGCTGCATCTCGTAGTCGGCGCGCATCGAGTCCATCGAGCGCTGGACCTCGGGGGCCACCTCCCGCTTTTCCCGCTGGGCCCGCTCGATCTCCGGCCCGTGCACCGCCATGACCGCTGCTTCGCCCTCCATCACCCCCATTCTGCCGGTGGGCCAGGAGAGAATGAAATCGGGATCGAAGCCCTGCCCCGCCATCGCGTAGTAGCCCGCGCCCGACGCGTGGTTCACCGTCAGCACGATCTTGGGCACCAGCGCCGTCGCCATCGCCTCGACGAAGTGGGCGCCGGCGCGGATGATCCCCGACTGTTCCGCCTCGGGGCCCACCATGAACCCGCTCACGTCCTGCACGAAGAGGATGGGAAGCCGCTCCCGGCTCGCCGTCTCGATGAAGTAGGCCACCTTCTCGGCGCTTTCGGTGTAGAGGATTCCGCCGAATCGAGGGCGCTCCCCGGGTTGGCCCTTGATGATCCCCCGCTGGTTGGCGATGAGGGCGACGGGCCAGCCGGCGACGTGCCCGTGTCCGCAGATCATCTCCTTCGCCGCGTCCGGCTGGAATTCATCGAGCGCGCCGCCGTCCAGCAGGCAGGCGAGCACGTGGCGCATGTCGTACGAGAGGCGGTGATCATGCGGCAGGATGTCGTACAGGTCGGTCGGCGGCCGGGCCGGCGGCCGGGCCGGGAGCGTGCGGTGGCTGAGGCCTTCGGCCCGTGGCAGCCGGCCGATGTAGGCGCGGATCCGCTGGAGGCACTCCGGGTCGTTGGCCGCGCGGTAGTGAGCGACGGCGCTCAGCTCGGTGTGGGTCCGCGCGCCACCCAGGGTTTCGGCGTCGATGGTCTGCCCCGTGGCGCCTTTGACCAGGTTGGGGCCGCCCAACCCCATGAAGCTGGTGCCCTCCACCATGAAGATCACGTCGGACAGCGCCGGGAGGTACGCGCCTCCCGCCACGCAGCTCCCCATGACGGCGCTGATCTGCGGCACGTGCAGATAGCGCCGCATGATGGAGTTGTAGTAGAAGATCCGGGCCGCGCCGTACTGCCCGGGGAATACGCCGCCCTGATACGGAAGGTTCACCCCGGCGCTATCCACCAGATAGACGATGGGCACCCGCTGCCGCATCGCGACTTCCTGGGCCCGGAGGATCTTCCGGATGGTCTCGGGCCACCACGATCCTGCCTTCACGGTGGCGTCGTTCGCCACCACGACGGTCTCGCGGCCCTCGACAACGCCCACGCCGGTGATCACCCCGGCGCTGGGCGCCTGACCCTCGTACTGGTCGTGCGCCACCAGCAGGCCGAGCTCCAGCCAGGGGGCTTCGGGATCCAGCAGCCCCAGGACCCGCTCGCGAGGCGAGAGCTTGCCCTGCTTGTGCATCCGGGCGACGCGCGCGGCGCCGCCACCTTCCTGCAGCCGGGTGGCGAGCTGGCGATACTCCTCACTGAGCTGCCGCAGGCGGCTCACCTTCGACTGCGGGGAAGCGGTCACGACACTGCCCTCACGCCTCGAGGTGTTGGGCCGCCCACGACTCGATGTACTCGATCAGATCGGACGTAGGGGTTCCGGGCCCGAACAACCGGCCGATCCCCAGCCCCTGCAGGGCGGCCATGTCCTCAGCCGGAATGATTCCGCCTCCGGTCACCAGGACGTCGGGGCGTCCCGATTCGACGAGCAGGTGGCGGACCCGGGGGAAGAGCGTCATGTGGGCGCCGGACAGGATCGAGAGGCCGACCACGTCCACGTCCTCCTGCACTGCCGCCGTGGCGATCATCTCGGGTGTCTGATGCAGTCCGGTATAGACCACTTCCATGCCGGCGTCGCGCAGCGCGGCCGCGACCACCTTGGCCCCACGGTCGTGGCCGTCGAGACCAGGCTTGGCGACCAGCACCCGGATGGGCCGGGGCAGCGACCGTTGCGGGCTCGGCATCGTCAGGAGCGTTCTCCGTTGAGCAGGTCGTCGGCGAGCGCCGTCAGCGACGCGACGCGCCGGCAATCGGGGCCCGCCGCGCCGGCGTCCGCCACCAGCAGAACCGCGTCCATTCCCGCCGCGCGCGCGCCCACCACATCCACGTCGTACAGATCGCCCACGTAGAGCGCCTCCGCCGGCGCGACGCCCAGGGCGTCCAGGGCGGCACGGAAGATAGCGGGGTCGGGCTTTTCCACACCCATGACAGCGGAGTCGAGCACCACGTCGAAGCGGTCTCGCAGTCCGGCGGCCAGCAGCGCCTCCTCCACCCGGCCGTCGCTGTTGGACACCACGCCGAGCCGGAGCCCCGCGGCGCGCATCCGGTCGAGCGCCTCGCGAGTACCCGGGGCCAGCCGAGACCACAGATGGAGCTCGTCGTGCAGTCGCTGGAGACAGGCGCCCACTTCGACCATCCGGGCGGCGGGGACGCCGGCGCCGGCGAACAGCGCCTCGAGATACGCGCGCGCCCGATCGCGGTCCACGCCCCGCGCGCGCTCCGCGGCGAGCGCTGC
>JACCRH010000461.1 GCA_013813675.1 Gemmatimonadales bacterium | reverse complement strand
CGACGGGAGCCGAGGTCGCGAAGCCGATGATCGCCCAAGCGACGCCGGCAACGACCGCTTGCCCGCCGGCGATCCCGTCGACGCCGTCCATGAAGTTGTAGGCATTGGTCATTCCCACGATCCAGAGCAACGCGAGGGGAACCGCGGCCCAGCCGAGCGCCACGCGTCCGGCAAACGGCAGGATGACGTCGTCCCACCAGCCTGCTCCGATCAGGAGGAGTACGGCCGCCGAAAGCTGGGCGAGCAGCCGGAATCCGCTGGACAGGGACCGGACGTCGTCCAGCCACCCGACCGCGGCGATGAGCGTTGCGCCAACGAGATACGCGAGGATGACGGGCGAGAGGGTCAGCGATTCCGCGGCCGCCGCGATGACCAGAGTCAGTACGGTGGCCAGCGCGATGACGACGCCGCCTCCCCGCGGTGTGGCGGCGCTGTGGGAGCTGCGTGAATTGGGGACGTCGAGCACTCGGCGCCGGATGGCGTACTGGCGGATGGCCTCGACGCCCAGGTAAGAGCTCACGGCCAGGAGCAGTCCCGCGAGGAGCGCCACCGTCACGCGGGAAACGGCGGATATGGCAATGAACGTATCGTCACACGAGGCCGCCTTCTATCCCGATCGCGAGGGATCAGCGGCCTGAGTCGTGGAGAGCGAGGAGTATGCTGAGCCTGACCGGCGAGGGCGAACCAGCCGACCGATCGGCCGCCAGGGGTGCAGCAAATCATCCAGCGCGGCGCGGCGCAACACAGTGAACTCTTCGAACTCGTCGCCGTTCTCGTGCCGCGAGCGGACCAGCAGATCCTTGCCAAAGGCGAGGAGCACGCCGACCAGTAATCCGACCGCGAGGGCGAGCACGCCTCTTTTTATGGTCCCGCGCGCCTCGGGGCGAATCGGCAATTGCGGCGGCTCGACGACGGTCAGCACGGGGGTATCGCGGACCTCGTCGATCTTGGCCGTTTCGAACGCCTGGGAGAGCGAAGTATAGAGCATCTGCTGCCGGGAGATCTCCCGTGTTAGTCGGTCCTCCTCGAACCCGAGCATGGGCGAGTTGCGATAGTCGCGGTTACGCTGGAGAAACGCCTGGAGCTTATCTTCAGCCGCGCGGAGATCACGCTCCACTTCCTTCAGCCGCCGTTCGGTGAAGCGGCGCTCGGCCCCCGCCTGGGACTGCCGGGTCTCCAGGTTAAACTGCTGCAGTAGCTGCACCAGCCGCCGGTTGACGAGTTGCGACAGCGGCGCGTGCCGCGTCTTCACCTCCAGGTTGACCACCCCCGTCTCGTGGACGTCCACCTCGATGTCCTCCCGCAGCTTCTTGATGGCGCCCTCCTTCCGCAGGGCCGCGGTTTCTTCGTCGACCTCGTAGAGGTCCACCAAGGTGCCGCTCAGTCGGTTGCCGGCGGACCCGAAGGTGTACTTGGTGTCCACAGCCCGGCCCAGAATGTGTCGGGTTTCCAAGAGCTCCTCATAGAATTCCGGCGACGCTGTGCTCTCGGTCGTCGGGACGTTCAGGCCGAATTGGGCGGCGATCCCGGCCAGATTGGAGGTGCCCTCCCGCGACTTCGGGAGCAGCGAGGAGGACGAGAGGTAGGTCCGAGGCTGAACCAGGGTCAGCAAGACCACGGTCCCGAAGCAAAGCATGGCGACGCCGGCGACCAGACCTCGGTGCCGAAGGACCACATTCACGAGGCTCAGCAACGAAATCTCGTCGGGGTCGGCCGGGGTCGCGCGCCGCGCCTTGCCAGGGGGGGGGACCTTGGCCGGCGCCGGGAAATTCCCAGGAATTGCGTTCACGGAAGAACGAACAGGATCAACTTGGACTCGGTCGAGAGGTCTGCTCAAGAATACTGGCTGAGGGACGAGTCTCCAAGCCGCGCTCGAGCACATCACAGAATTGCCCGCAGAGCACGGTCTTGCTGAATCGGCGTGCGATGAGGCTCCGGCCTCCGGCCCCCTTGCTGGTCAGGGACGCGGGAGTCATGCGGGCGATCTCCCGCAGCACCCGCACCGCACCCTCCACGTCCCCGTGCGAGACCCGCCATCCCAAGTCGCCAGAACGGAGAATTTCTGCCACATGGCACTCGTCGGGGCCGAGGAGAAGAATCGGCCGGCCGACCGCCAAGGCGCCGTAGATCTTCGACGGGTGGACGATCCCGACTACTCCGTCCCCCACTGTCACCAGGTGGACATCGGCGGCTGAGAGTGAGTCGCTCAGCCCGCTCAGCGGCTGGTAAGGCAAAGACCGAATGGTCGGGCCCGCAACAGCCTCGACCTCGTCCTTACTGATGCCGCCGCCAACGAACAGGAATACCAGGTCCGGCGTGTCCCGGAGACGTTCGGCCGCTCGCAGGATCGTGGTGATCGGGTTCGAGGGGCCGTGGTTGCCGCTGTACATCACCACGACCTTGCCCTCGAGACCATGGCGCGCCCGGAATGGATTGTCCCGGTGTTCGACCTGCGTCAGATGGTCCTCGTGGGGCCAGGGCGGAAGGATGGTGAGCTTCGCGGACGTGTCGACCTTGCGGTTGACCCGCGCGGCCATGAAGCGGTCGAGAACCACGATGTCCACCGCCCGGCGGAGAATCAATCGGTTGAGCCAGTCGAACGCTCGCGCGACCAGGGATGACGGGCGAACGATCCCGAGCGCGATCAGCTGATCGGGGTTGAGATCCATCACCCAGTACTTGATGGGGACCCGCCGCCACGCCGCGATCGCGACCGCGGCCAGCGGTGCCGTCGGCGGTGTGGTGCTCACCACAACCGCGTCGAGCCAGCCGAGCGCGAGCCCCCGAGCGATCGCCTGCAGGGTGAACGACACTCCGGCCAGCAGTCGCAGCGCCATGGAGCGTTTGCCAAAGGAGGTCCAGGGGATCCGGCGCACCTCGACCCCGTCGATCACCTGGCGCGCGGGATACCTGACGGAGGGGTCGTCGTAGCCCCGATCGGACGTCAAGACCACGACCCGATGCCCCCGGCCCACCAGCTCGGCAGCCGCATCGGCCAGGTGCTGCCCCACCGAAGCGGGGTCGGGAACGTAGACCTGGGACAGCATGAGAAAGCTGCGACTCATGAGGCGTGGAACTTTCGCAGCTTCGACCCGATCCAGCTTCGCTGGAGGAACGCCTCGACTTGTGCCGGGGTGATCGAGCGGGAGCGTTGAATATCGCGCCGCTTGCGCCAGGTCCTACGCAGCGTCCGAAGCGCGTCGCGCTTTGCCCGCAAGAACGCCGACAGCCGCCCCGCGCGCGCGAAGAAGAGCAGGCTCCCGCCGGTATACAGCAGATGCAGCGCCGCGTACTTCAGCAGTAAGCGCCCGGGCATGTTCTTCAGAAACACGGCCACCACGTTTCGCTGGCCGTGGTAGACGTAACTGGAGCTGTTGTACTCATGGGTCGCGGACACCTTGTGGTACACCCTGGAAGATGGGACATTGACAATTCGGTATCCCCGCAGCCGCGCCCGGAAGCTCCAGTCTACGTCCTCGTAGCCGGCGAAGAAGTCCTCGTCCAGTCCGCCGATTTCATCCAGCACGCGCCGGGGATAGATCACGGAGCATGCCACCGCGATGAAGACTTCCGCGGGCTCGGCGAACTCGAAGTCTTTTCGTCCCTGGCCGCGAAACTCGGCCGAGCCGGCGATGGTGTAGTTGCCCCCGGCACTCCAGACGGTATCCCGCTGGTGAAAGTACAGCACCTTGGAGTCGCAGGCAGCGATAGTCGGGTCCCCGCTGACGTGGCGGACCAGCTCTCCCAGCCAGTCCACGGCGACTTCGGTATCGTTGTTCAGGAGGACGATGTAGTCGCCCAGTGCGACGCGAATCCCCGCGTTATTTCCCCTGCAGAACCCCTGGTTGGTCGCGAGAGGGAGGACCCGAATCTCGGGATACTCCGCCCGTGCCCAATCCACCGAGCCGTCGGACGAGCCGTTGTCGACCAGGATGACTTCGAAGTCCCGGTAGGTCTGGCGGCGCACTGAGGTCAGACAGTCCGGCAGGAGGTGCTTCCCGTTCCAGTTGAGGATGACGATGCTCACGGCCGGCGTGCTCACGCGGGGCTGGCACTGGCAGACCCGGAGCCCCCGCCAACCCGGGCCACGGCGGAGGCCGCGTCTGACCCCTGCTCCAGATCCTGGCGGCGCCGGCACAGTTCGATGCAGACGAGAAGATAGATCGGAAAGAAGTAGCGGTAGCTGATGAGCACGCTGATCGCGAACACGACGCTATAGACTGCAATGAAGAACACGTTGTCACTGGCCAGGGTAAGTCTCCGCCTCCGCAGGGCGAGCAAGCACACCCCCGCCATGCATACCTGATGACCCAGAACCACGATGTTGTTGTACACGTCCGAATAGTCGATCCGGTCGGGGCGGACGACGAAGTCGAATAGTCGCAGGAGGTTTCCGAAGTAGCTCAGAAGCACCTTCGGCACTACCACGATGAAGTAGCCGTAATTGTCCTGGATGGCGCTGAACAGGCCGGTGAGCCCGGCGGTAGAGGCGAACTGGCTAGCCGTGAACTGGCTTTCGAGGCCGGCGGCAAGGTGGACTCGGAGCACCGGTGGGTACAGCACGGAGATCGCACCGACCATCAGCGCCAAGGTGAGCGCCCGATGTCGCACGAAGGGATTCAGCCGGCTGCGGACCAGAAGGGCGATGAGAATCACCAGGGTCATCTGCCACCGTGCGAGGATCGAGAGTGACAGCGCCGCCGCCAACAGCCATCGCCTGCCGCCGGCGAGGTAGCTCGCCATGAACCCGGCACTGGCGAATGCCAGAATCTCCTTGTTGACGGAGAGGAGGCTGATACCCAACATGGGGTTGAGGCAGAGGAGCGCGACAAATCTTGGTCGGTGGAGGTCGAAACTTTTCACCACAACTAGGTAGGATAGCAGGAACAGTCCGCCGTTCAGCAGCGCCACGGCCAGATGGTCCGACTGGGTGAGGCGCAGGATGAGGAATGGGCCCAGATAGTTGGCCCCGATGCTGATCAGCTGCTCGGGGTTGGCGGCAAGCGCAGCCACCAGCGCCAAAAACGTCCCCGAATCCGCCGTCACTCGGAGTCCGCTGCTCCCCTCCAGTGAGGGACGCACCACGAGGGCAAACAGCACCAGGGCGGACGCGAGATAAGCCAGGAGACCCAGGTTGCTCTTCCTGACAGTGAGGACATTCATCACGGGGTTCGGTGGCGAGGCGTTGGCGTGGCCGGGTTCGATGGCGGGGATGGGCTCGGTCGCCCGGCATGCGGTTGCCCGGCCGGCAGCTTCCCGGTAATGTGCCCTCGTGCCGCGCACCGGTCCCTACGTGTGACATGAATCTCGAGCCCCGAGGGCCGGACGCGGTGGCGAGCGTCTTCGCGGTGCTGGTGCTTTACCGCCAGTCGCTGGCGGAATCGGCCACGTTCCAGAGCCTCAGCCGGTCGGTCCAAGATCTCGCCGCTGCCGTGCCCCTCTTGGTGTACGACAACAGCCCGACCCCAATCGGGGATCCGGGTCCGGGCTCCCATCCGGGGTGGGACATCCACTACGTGCACGATCCCTCGAATCCGGGCGTCAGCCGGGCGTATCAAGAGGGCGCGCGGATGGCCGCCGCACGGTCCAAGCGCTGGCTCCTGCTGCTCGACCAGGACACCCGGTTCCCACCCGACGCGTTGAGTCACTACTTGGCGGCCGTCACCAGGCATCCTGAGGGCCGGCTCTTCGCCCCCATCCTGCGCACCGGGGAGCGCGTCATATCGCCCTGCATCTACCGGTTCAAGCTGGGATTTCCACTTCCAGAGATTCAGCCTGGCCTCCAGCCGCTGACCGGCATCTCCCTGTTGAACAGCGGCATGTGGATCGCGGTCGAGGAGTACCTCGCGACCGGAGGTCACGACGTCCGCATCGCTTTGGACTTCGCCGACCACGAGTTCGTTGAGCGGTTCAAGCGGCGGCACGATAGGTTCGTCCTGGTGGACGCGGTGTGCTTCCACGACTTCTTCCGTCTCACGGCGCAGAGTACGGCCAGCCATCTGGCTCGGTTCCAGTTCTACTGCCACGGAGCCAAGTATGCCAGTAAGGGGCTGGTGGATGGGATTCTTACGGCCGGCGTGGTGGGTGCCCGCGCCTGTGTTCTTTCCTACCGCCACGGCAGTCTTGGGTTTCTGTGGGTCGCGGCAACCACCTTACTCGAGCGCAAGCCCCGGTGACCACCGTCGCCCAGAAGAAGCGGTGTGGTCAGACGGTACGGGCTCGCATCAAATCGTGGAGGTGCACCATCCCCACAACTCGGTGATCAAGGTCAAGCACAGGTAGCGCCATCACGCCGTGGCGCTCCATCACGCCCACGGCGCTCGCGGCGAGCTGTTCCAGTTCAGCGGTTCTGGGCGCAGTGGTCATGACGTCCGACACCTGCACGTCGAGGAAATTCGGCTCCCGCTCCATGAGCCGAGTGAGGTCGCCGGAGGTGACGACGCCGAGCAGTGCCCGGTCCTCAGTCACAACGGCGGCGGTGCCCCGCTTTTCGGCCAGGAGCACTACGCACTCCCGCATCGTAGCGTGGGGCGGGAGTGTGGGAACGTCGTCGGCGATCATGATGTCTCGCACCTTGAGCAACCGGCGGCCAAGCGGGCCACCCGGATGCAACCGAGCGAAGTCCTCCTGCCGGAAGCCGCGCTGAAGCAGAAGAGTCACCGCCAGGGCATCGCCAAGGGCCAGGGCGGCGGTCGTCGAGCAGGTTGGGGCGAGGTCATGGGGACAGGCCTCCTCCTCGACCACGCAGCGGAGCACGATATTCGCCTGGCGGGCCAGCGACGACCCCGGATTGCCGGTCAGGGCCACCACCACCACCCCAAAGCGGCTGAGACACTCCAAGAGTCCGCATAGCTCCTCGGATTCGCCGCTCTTGGAAAGCAGAATGGCCACGTCCCCCGAACCCACGATGCCCAGGTCACCGTGCAGCGCCTCGACTGGGTGGAGAAAGGTGGCGGGTGTGCCAGTCGAGGTGAGTGTCGCCGCAATCTTGCGCGCGACGATGCCCGATTTCCCGACGCCGGAGACGAGCACCCGGCCACGGGCGTCGAGGATCGCCTCGGTCGCCCGCACGAACCCCTCATCCAGGCGACTCTCCAGCGAGGCAACCGCGGCTGCCTCCATCCGGATGACGCGGCGCGCCGATGCGAGGATCTCCTCGGGACGACGATGAGACGCCAGCGGCTATTCCTCTCTCGCGCGAGCGCGTGCGAGGCGGCCGAGCACCGCGCGCACGAAACGCAAGGGGCCGGTGCGGGGCCCCCCGCCATGAGGTCCCATCTTCTTGTGGGGCGGTACGAAGCCGTCGTCGAGGTCGCTTCCTTCCTGGGGGAGCTGGCGGGCGTCCTCGGACCGGCGATCGAGCTGATACAGGAGGGACGGCCGCACGAACCCCTGGCGGACCTGCTCCTCCACGTACTGTCGAGTGAGGAAGCCGCCGTCGACCGCCCCAATCAGGTCCCGGACCCAGAGGTACCCGAGCGGATTCCCCCGCGACAACCAAGGCTGCGTGGGCATGTCGGTGTAGTGGAGAAGCGCCGTCTCGCCCTCCACGTAGCGCTCGAGCGAGTTCCAGGCTGGGTCGATGGACGCGCTGATTCGACGGGCGACCGCCATTTCGTACATCAAGGTCTCATAGGTGAGCTCACCCCGATCGAGCGCGCCGACTATCTCGGTGATGTCCCAGCGGAGCTCGTCGCAGTTGAGGAGCATCACGCTGAACTGCGGCCGTCGCCCGGCGTCCTCACGCTCGCGTGCCGCGAGGAGGTCGGCCCCGTCGAACGGGCAGGCCCAGAGAGCCTTGATGTCCTGGAATACCTGCATGTCGGAATCGAGATAGATTGCCCGGCCCTGATAGCCCTTCAGCGCGGGAATGTAGAACCGCTGGAACGAGAACGGAGTCCGGGGGCGGTTTCGGACATCCTTGGGCAAGGGGAATTCGAACCGCGAGTGGTGCAGAGGAAGAACCTCGACCTCCATGCTGGAGCGGCGCCGGATCGAATATTCCAGCACCTTAACCGCCAGCATCTGGGCCTCCTCGCTGCCGACGTAGACCCGGATTGGCGATTCCACCTCGACCGCTCTCCGGCTCGTCGCTGTCACTGCACTCATACGCGCCCGTCCTTCGGGTTAGAGATCGCAGGCCCCCGCGCCCGCCGAGGATCGCGCTCGCGGCGCCGGTGCGAAGTGGTCGCCGGCATGGGAGCGGTCGCCCCTAGCGGCGACCACAGCAGGGCCCTGATGTAAAAGAACACCGGATACGGCAGCAGCGTCCGCGGCCGGATGCGGTGGCGGCGCACGGCTCCCAGCCGCCGCAGGAAACCCCGATCGTTCGCGAACGCGTCGGAGAACTGCCGAAGAGCCACTTGCCCGGGCGTGCGCGGATAAGCGTCAGCCCCCGACCCCTCGATTCGCCGACTCAGTTCACATGCTTGGTGGACAGCCGCGCTGAACCGTGCGCCCGATTCTCGCCACCAGACCGCAGGGCGGCGCAGGCTGCTCCGGCACACCTGGAGCCACCCTCGCGACCCGATCAAATTCCGGTCGTGCTGCCGGTAGAGGACCGTCGCCTCGGGGAGATAGAGAATCTCTCCCAGCGCGGCCGCGCACAGCGCCAACCACCAGTCATGCATGACCACGTTAGGCACCGGCACGGCCGCGCGGAGAAGGGCGCGATTGAACATCGCGGTGCAGCCAGTGACGAAGTTCTGCACCAGCATCGCGCCGAGTGGCCAGTCGGCCACGTGTCGGAGGTGCTGAAAGCGCAGGAACGACGGGTGGACGACGCGCAGATCCTCGGCCACGACAGTGAGGTCCGAATGGATCAGGAGGGGGGTCGCGGTCCCGGTCTCCGCCTCGCGCCGCCGGAGCAGCTCCAGCTGGCGAGTGAGCTTGGTGGGCTGCCAGACGTCATCCTGATCGGCGAGCGCGATGTAGCGAGCGCCGAGGTCCGCCGCATGATCGAGCAACGCGCCGAAGCTGGAAGCCGCACCAAGATTCCCGCGGCCGTCGCGAACGAGGTGAATCCGCGGGTCACCTCGAGCAATGCACTCGACGACGTCGAGGGTGTCGTCCGACGACCCGTCGTCCCTCACCAGCAGCGTCCACTGGGTGAAGGTCTGTCGGCGGATGCTTTCGATCTGTTCCCCGACAAATTGCGAGCCGTTGAAGCTGCTCAGTAGCACGAACACCTCACCCGACGGCTGGCCGATCGCCACCCCGGGCTGGGACGCGCTGGTCATCAGCGGTTTGCCGCAAGCATGCGTCTGATGGACTGGGCGCGGTACTCCCGCACGCGCCGCTCCACGCAGCGTGCCAGCGCCTGAGCTAGAGCGACGGAGGTCGCTGCCAGCCTCTGCCGCCCGACCGGCACGCCTTCGGGCGGCCGAAACCCCCGATCCAGAAGGCGGGCGCGTCGGGGCAGGAGCAGCGGCTCTTCGATGCGATGCTCGACCTGGTACCCCAACGATGGACGCACATGGCCCCGTCGGATCGCGGCCGCCAACAGATCGACGCCGATGGTCCCCCGCGTTATCGCGTCCAGCAGATCGCGGACCCATAGGTGGCCGACAGGATTGGTTCGGCTTAACCAAGGCTCCGATCCGTCGGGCGGATACCGGACGAACCGGCTCCGGCCCGCCTGGAACTTCGTGTCCGGGTTCCACTCCGAGCCGAGCCGTGCCCGAGTGGCGGGCCGGAGCGCCCCGAGCCGAGCCGCAGAGGACCCTGCCCGAAGCAGTCTCGCCAGGTGGCCGACTTCGGACCCGCATCCGGTCCCGACCAGAGCCAGCCCGATGGCATCGCCGTATCGCGGTGAGTCTACCGGGGTCGCGATCTCCCCCTCCCCCACTCCGCCCATCCAAAGCGGCCGCACGTCGGCGACGCAGTGGGCCCGTGGGCTGAGGACGATCGCCGGCGTCTCCCCGTGATCGGAGCTTACGGAGCCGGCCGGTAGAGTCACAAACTCGACGCTAAGACTGGCGTGCCGCCGGACGGAGTGCCGCAGCACCGCCACGGGCAGTTCCTCCTCCTCCGTGTGTGCCACGTAGATCCGAACGGGCGACGGTGCCTGGAGCGTCGCCACGTCAACCCCGGTCTCGAGTATCGTCCGGGCGAACCCTTGGAACTGAACATCGAAACTCGGACGTCCGTTGGCGAGAAGAGTCTTGTCCTTCAGGTCATCAAAGTCGTTGCTGTAGGTGGTTCCACCGTCCACCCCCAGGGTTCGGATTCGATGTACTCCGGCCAGCGCGAGCAGGTTGAGCGCCGCCTCGGCGCTGAAGTATGTCGCCTGCACTACCGGGCCCGGGCCGTGGCGTACCGGCGAGGTGCTCAAGTCGTACCAGAGCAGCCGTCCCGCATCGGCGAGGCGTTGCAGCAGAGGAAAATTCGGTCGTAACTCATCGACGGAAAGGGTGCCAGGCTGGTTGTCCACGTGCGGGTACCAGGGCAGGACGAGGAACCGGGTCTGGAACTCCAGCACGTCGGCGCACGCCTCCACCACGTTGAGATCGATCGCGTGCGCCACCAGCACCGATTGCTCTCGCACCGCATGGTTGAGACTGAGCAGGTGGTAGCCACTCAGGTCGTACCGACTGCGCAGGGCGAAACTCGGCCCCTTCCCCAGTATGAGCCAAGGCTCCTCGGGCCGGACATGCTGGGCTGACCACTCCAAGAAATGCTTCACCGGCCCGTCCTGTTCTCGGGGGCACCGTTCCGCAACTTTCTGCTGGAGCAACACTTGCACCGCCGTTAGCCGGCGGCAAGCATCTGCAAGCTACCGGTGGCCACCCTACCACCTCAACCCTAGCTTCCGGTTACCCCTCGGCTCGCAAAGAGCAGCACCCTGGGGCCATTGCGCTCCTCACGGGTCTCGACCACGTCGATCTGGGGGAAGCCAGTCTCCCGTAGCAAGCCGACGATGACGGGGAGGGGAAGCCACTTGGAATGGGTCTTGAGCCCGCTGAAGACGTCCCGGCGCCCCAACTCACGGTAGGACTGGTAGGGATAGGACCTACCGTTCACCTCGTAGGAGAGCCGCGCGTCGCCATCGGTGGCATAGTGCGTGTCCAGCATGAGACCCACGCGGATATACTTGCCGATCTCCAGAAGATGCCGTACCGGGTCGGCCAGGTGATATAGCACGCCGACGTGGTGCAGAACATCGGCGCCGAGGAGGTCCCCGTCCACGGGCACTTCCTCCACGTCGTACTTGAACACGGTCGGGTGGCAATCGTAGAGCGCCGCTCGCACGATCGTCTTCACGACGTTTTCGATACGTCCATCCACAGCCGTGACTTTGGCCGAGAACTTCGATAGACCGATGGTGTGAACTCCCTCGAAGCAGCCGAACTCGATCACGTGCTTATCCTCGAGAGCGAAGCGCTCGTGCAGCAACACGATCCGTCGGTCGGGGACCCTTTCGGGCCGATCGCGTTTGCCCCTCCACGCCGCTCCGCCAAGACGCCGGCCATGCCGATCGACGGTAAATGAGTTCCAACGAAGGAGGCCATTAAGCTCCGCGAGGTCTGCGTCGCTCAGCGGGTCTACGAAGCGGATTTCCGTACGATGGTCCTGGTAGCCCGCCAGGGGTGGGGGCGCACCTCCTACCAGGCGTGGCGCCTTGAGCCGAATGGCCTGGGCAAGACTGCTGAGCGCTCTTTTCACAGGCTAGAACCGATAGATGTGAAGCTCGTAGGGATCGAAACGGTCGAAGAAGTCAGGACTTCCCTGACTGCCAACTGTCCGGCCCTCCTCGACGACCGTGATCCTGCGGGGCGGCGTTGCACCACACAAGGTCATGGCTCCGGTGATCGGCACGGCCGACAGGTTCAGGACAAAGAAGTAATTCTCCGTCCCACTGATCCGCCAAGTCGCCTCGAGGGGAGCCGTCGTGGCGATCCCGATGGGCGGGGGATTGATGCTACCCTGAAGGACCGATGCCATGGAAGCGACTCGTGCATTCTGGACCCGCATCTCGGCCTGTACGAGCGGCGGCGTAGCATTCGACTCGTGGCACACGCCGGTGGAGCAGTCCCCCAGCGGAAAATACAGGATGCCGCGCGCCCCGTGAATGATCGCGCTCCATAGCTGGCCGCGCACCTCGGCGGCGGTTGGTCCCCTGACGACGCTCTGGTTCTGTCGACCGGTCTCGATGTAGGCGAGCTGCACCTTGGAGCCGGACCACCGACGAAGCTTGTCGAGCGTCGCCCCTACGAGCCGGAGATTATCACCGCCTCCAAGGCTATTGACCGGGTAGATGTCGTTCGAAACCCAGTCCTCGGTGTCGATGTAGTCGGCATAGCAGGTCTCGTTCGATCCGTCGCCCGGACCATTGCACTTGTCATGGATCGGCCGCCAGACCGTCAGTCCCGCGAAGTTGAAGAAGATCGGCCGGGTGTGGAACGGCCTTAGCTCCCGATATCTCTGCCGCATGTTCTCCAGGAGGAAATGCTCTTCCGGCTCGTCGTTGATGAGCCAGGCTAAGAGGCCTGTCTCCGCGTCGTCGCCGCCCGGCATGGGTCGCGCGTCGCGGATCATCTTCAGCTCGTTCGCGTTCGCGGCTGCGGTCCAGACGTCAATGCTCTCGAACCACGGGACGCGCACCACCGTATTGATGCCGTCCGCCTTCCAGGCAGCGAAGCTGGCAGCCGGTTGATGGTCGACAGCTAACGGAAAGAAGTTGCGTAGGAACGCCGGAACGGTCGACGAGGGGGGTAGAGAGACCTGGTTCCTCCCATCGGGCTGGTGGCCGGACGCTGCACAGCGGGGCGCTGGCTCTCGAGCAAGTGCATGCCCTCGTCCATCAGGGATCTCGCGCCGCTCGACGGAGCCACTCACACACAAGGCTAAGCCGGCAATCCAGACCTGGCGGGCTAGCAGCACCGCGGTTTCCCGGGTCACGAGCTCCGGCTTAGCATCACGCGGGCCATTTGAACGCGCAGTACTCCCCACGGCTGCTCGAACGCGTCAGTGGGCTCGAGCAGTTCGACGGAGTACTCGGAGCGGTCGAGCCCGTCGATCAGGTGTTGGCATCCAAGCCCCGCGAGCTCGGGTCCTGCGCCGGGATAGTAGTCGTCGAAGATGACCGTCGTCTGGGGTCCCATCGCCTGCCGAACCGCGCTCCAGTCGCCCGCGATGGTCTCGATGGAGTGCCCGCCATCGATGAACACGAAGTCGGCGCCGCGGAGAAGCTCTCCGGACCGGGGAAGCGTCTCCCGGGTGTTCCCACGGACCAGGCGGATGTCGGCCCCCGTCCGCTGGAGGCGGTGGAGTACTTCCTGGTAATTCGGCGGGCGCTTGGAGAACTCCAGCTTGAACTGCTCGTCGGTGAGCTCCTCGAACAGGTCGAACCCGCAGTACACCACCGACTCGATGGGGTGGCGGGCCCCCGCCGTCAGGATCATTTGCTCCGCATGCACCGCGTTCCACGTCCCGATCTCAATGATGCGGCGGCAGCGCCGCTGATAGATAGTCCTGAACAGGTTCACGTAGCGTCGGGGCTGGGTCGTGCGCAACAGGCGTCGGTATTCCAGCATCCGCTTGAGCTTCATGCCTTCATGACTCCTTCGCTGAGACGGCACACCCGCCGCACCCTGGCCGCCGGTCTG
>JACCRH010000452.1 GCA_013813675.1 Gemmatimonadales bacterium | reverse complement strand
GTCTCCACCAGCGTCCGGCCCGTCGAGTCCCGGATCGCGACTCCCATCTTGCCCGCCTGCTCCGCCGGGGCGTACGCCTCCATCAGGTAGAACACCTTCGGCCGGAGCGGCGTGAGATACACCCGCGCGGCCGCGGTCACCAGGTTGTTGCCCGCACGGAACTCGCCGGGCTTGGGCACGGTGTCGTTCGACTCCGCCACCCGGATGGCCGGCGACGCGAGCAGGTCGGAGGCCTTGGCCGAGTTGTTCAGCGCCTGGACGTCGAGGGTCTGCCTCGCCTGTTGCCCGGCGCCGGAGTCGCCGACCGCGACCTCCAGTCGGTAGGTACCCGGCGCCACCGTGAAATCAACGATCTCCACCGCATAGGCATCGGCAGGGAGGGCCCCCGCCGGCACTTTCGTCTGCCACGACTGGCGGTAGAGCGTGAGCCCGCTGGAGTCCGCCACCCGGACCGACACCGTGTACGCCGAGTCGGCGCCCGACCGGCGAACCAGCGCGTAGGGAATCTGAACGATGCCCTTGACCCGGGTGAGATCCTGGTCCGCCCGGTAGAAGCGCACCGCGCGCAGCACCATCTGTGGATCAGCCTGCGTGGCCACCGCGGCCACCGGCAGACCTGCCAGCGCCGCGGCGGACATCAAGTTCAACAAGCGACTCATGTCATTCCTTGCGGGGAGGGCCGGTCACCCGGCGCCTCCCCTGAACCCAGCCTGCTACCAGCCGAGATTGACGGTGAAGAAGTTGGTACCCCCGAGCACGCCGAGGTATCGCCAGGCGTAGTCGAAGCCGAGCTGGAATCCCTCGGAGGCGTAGTTGATACCGCCGCCCAGCGCGAGTCCCTGCAGGTTCTCCTCGTCCTTGAGGGCGGTATCGTCGGGATTGAGCGGCTCGAGGTTGTTGGCCGCGGCGTAGCTGTAGCTGCCCCGGACCGCGAACCCGAAGTTCGACCCGCCCAGCCGCTCCGACATCCACTCGCCGCCCGCCGAGAATCCGGCGCTGTTGTTGTTCGGCTGGTTGAAGTCGGACATGACGGTCAGCCGGCTGGTCTCCCCCGCGATCACGTCGTAGGCCAGGCCCACGCGGAACGTGGTGGGCAGCGGGAAGTCCTTGGTGCGGAACTCACCCGGCTGCGGGTTGCTGGGGACCGGATCCTCGCCGGGGATGGAGTCCCGCGGCGCGTCGATCTCCAGCGCGTTGCCGCTGTACGTTAGGTTGGTCCCCAGGTTCGACACGGTGAAGGCGAAGCGAACCGGGTGCCCGCTGAGCTGGGCGTGGAAGTTGGTCCCGAAGTCGACCGCGAAGGCGTTGCCGGAAGCCTGGCCGAGGTTGTCGAACACCCCTTTGGCCGTGATGCCGGCGGCGAACCGGTCGGAAAAGTTCTGCGCGAAGGTCAGGCCGGCGACGGTCTGGCTCACCGAATAGACCGAGCCGGTGCCGTCGGGCTGCTCCGGGGTGTATACCGGCTGGTCCTTGAACCCGAAGGTGCCGATCTGGAGACCGACCGCCCGGGTACCGCCGGAGAAGGGGAAGGCGACGCCGCCCCAGCTATAGCGGGTTTCCGCGACGTAGTCGTAGGTGCTGATCGTCGCCCCCGGCCGGGACATCAAGGCCACGCCGGCGGGGTTGTAGTACAGCGCGCTGGCGTCCATCGCCAGCGCGGCGAACGCGCCGCCGAGCGCCGTACCGCGCGCGCCGGCGCCGAAGAGCAGGAACTCGGCCGAGGTGGTGCCATACGGCGTATTGTCATCACTTTGGGCCGCGGCGAGCGTAGGAAGGCCGCCGATCAGCGTCGCGACCACTGCCAGGCTCGGTACCAATGGAAATCGCATGTTCATCCTTCTCCTGGTTGTGGAGGAGCGGACGGAGTGCCCGCTCCTCCCCGTGGGCGACTACTGCGCGAAGTTCACCACCGTGAACCGGCCGACGCGACGCGCGTTGCCCGATTCGATGTGATAGAAGTACACCCCGCTGGCGACGACCTGGTTGTTCCGGTTGCGCACGTTCCAGTCCTCGCTGCCACCGAAGGTCGTGGAATTATGCTCCACCAGCGAGACCAGCACGCCGCTCGATGAGTAAATGCGGATGATCGCCCTGGCCGGCAGGTTCACGAACTTGATGATCTTGGTGTCCGTGGTCTGCTCGAAGGCGCTGGTGACGTAATACGGGTCCGGGACGGTGTGCACCCGGGCGAGGCCGCTGTCGCTGGCCTCGAGCACCTGATTGGCGGCGCTGTAATTCAGCGTAATCGAAGCGCCCAGCGCGGTGAAGGACCGCGGGAGCGGGGTGAAGCTGTAGGGTCCTTCGGATCCCGCGGCCCCGTTCCCGCCATTCACGTAGCCGATGTAGCTGCGCATCGTCGAGACCGTGCCGGCCGCCGGT
>JACCRH010000412.1 GCA_013813675.1 Gemmatimonadales bacterium | reverse complement strand
CTCACGCGAGCCCTTTTCCGGGCATCCAGAAGCGCGGACAGACTCGACCTCGTTCCGATCCAGAGCAGCGCGTCCGATGCCCGTGAAGCATAGCGCGGCGGCACCCCGAAGCTGTCCGGCGCGGCATAGACCCGGGCAAGCAGCGGGATGGCCGCCGTGTCCGCTGAGAACGACAGCAGCGTGAGATACCGCACTTTGAGCTCGGTGTCCTCCGCCGCCAGGAATCGCGCCTGCAGCGAGTCGGACGCGGCCCGGCCGAGCCGGCCGAGGACCCAGGCTTCTCCGACGCCATACTGCTGAGTGGGAATCTTCGCCAGAATCCCCTTCAGGATGGCCGCGTCTCCTTGGGCCAACCGGGCACGCTCCAAGCCCACCGCGCGAAGCGGGGCCAGCAGATCGGCGGGATCCTGTCCCGGCGGCGCGCGCACCTCACCCGCCTCGATGGCCCGGCTCAGCCGCGCCGCGCTGTCGGCGTAAGGGCGATCTCGCAGCGCCGCCAGTCGGGTGAGCGCGAGCGGGCCATCGTTCCACGCCACCGCTCCTGCCAGCGCCGAGCGGGTCCGTCGCCATAGTATTGCCGGGCGCCGTTCCCGCAGCAGCACCAGGGCGGAGTCAGCCGCGGGCGTCCCGGGACTAAGCGCCTCGTGCAATTCGGAATACGTCGCCCGCCCGGGCTCGGCGATCCGGATGAGCACTTGCCCCTCGGCGATTCGCGCCATGGTGAGGAGCAGCGCGGACAGCACCATGGTTCGTCGGATCATCGCTGTGTCCTCGTCTGAATCGTGGTGACAGCCAGCCACAGCGCGACCACCGCGATCAGTGCTGCCGCCGATGCCCGAAGCGCCGCCGAGCCGCCGGCCTCCTGGTACAGGGCGCCGAAGGCAAGGCCGGCGGGCAAGGCCGTGACCCCAATGAGCGCATGATAGAGCCCAAACCCTCTTCCGGTGCGTACCGGCGCGAGTCTCGCCACCAGTGCGCGCTCGGCTGACTCGGTGAGGCCGGCCACGGGCCCGAGCATCAGAAAGGTGGTCACGGCTCCGGCAGCCGAAAGGGGGCCCCCGAGTCCAGCGGCAACCGCGGCGAACAGCAACCCTCCGGCCGCAACCGTCGCCCGCGGCCCCAGGCGGTCGGAGATCCAGCCGCCGGGATAGGAGCTGGCGCTGCGCACGACATGAAGCGCCGCCCAAACCAGCGGAACCGCCGGCACCGCCACCCCCAGATCCTGAAGCCTCAGCAGGAGCAGGGCCTCCGGCACCCGAAAGAAGGTGAGCGCGGCGAGCACCAGCACCGGCGCCCAGAAAATCCTGCCCACCGCGTCGGCAGTTGCCTCCCCTTCGCTCGGGGTTCGCGAAGGACCGGAAGCGACAGTGGTGCCCCGCAGCAACACCGCGAGGACGACAAACGCGAGCACCCCCGGCAGCGCGCTCCAACCAATGACATCCCGAACGGCGAGACCCCGCTCCAACAGATACCACGCAGCGACCGAGCCCAGCACGGCGCCGAAATGGTCGGCCGCTCGGTGGAAGCCGAATGCCCGGCCCCGCACCTCGGGCGGCGCGGCCGCCGCGATCAAGGCGTCACGCGCCGGCGTTCGAAGACCCTTCCCGACCCGATCGCCGACCCGGAGTCCGATGACTTGCCAAGCGGAGCCGGCAACGGCGATCAGCGGCCGGACCAGGACCGCGATTGCATAGCCGCCCAGGATGAGCGGCGCCCGCCATCCCCGTCGGTCCGCCAGCCGGCCGCTCACCACCTTGATAGCGCTCGAAGTCAGCTCGGCGGCCCCGTCCAGCACCCCCAGGGCCAGCGCCCCGCCTCCGAGCTGACCGGTGACGAAGGCGGGGAGCAAGGGATAGACCATCTCACTCGCGAAGTCGTTGAACAGTGAGACGAGAGAAAGTCCCTTGACCGTGCGGGGAACTCGCGGAGACGACGCGGCGGCCCTCGTCACGCTTCAGGCGCGGGCACGAACACGTCGAGCGCTTTCGGCACGACCCGGAATTGCGCCGGCGTCTCGGTCCCGACCTCGCCATCCAGATCGACGGCCATGCGGGTCCGAGTGCGGATGGTGAACGCGGTGGCTCGCAAGGTCTCGACCTCCGGCCGCCTGCCATGGGTGCCGCTCTTGAGCGATGGCGCCAGCTTGAGCAGCTCCAGCCAGTGGTTGGTCTCCAGCGAATAGAGATCGAGGCGGGCGTCGTCGATGGTGGCGTCCCCGGCCACTGCCAGAGCCGCGCCGTAGAAGCGTCCGTTGCCGACCACGATCTGCACCGGGCGCATCTGGCGGGTGCCGCCCTCCCACGCGATGTCGGCATGAAACCGGTGCGCCCGCCGGATCACCCGGGCCGCCGCCACCGCATACGCCACCGGACCCCACCGCCGCTTGGCGTCGGGCGACAATTCCTCGGTGATCTGGACGCTGAGGCCCAGGCTCGCGGTGGTGCAGAAGTAGCGGTCGTTCACATAGCCGAGGTCGATCCGCCGGCGCCGACCCTCGGCGACCACCTGACAGGCGGCCGGGGGATCGAACGGAATGGCGAGAGTCCGGGCGAGGTTGTTGCCGGTGCCCAGCGGGATCACGCCGAGCGGAAGGCCGAGCGGGGCCAGGACTTGAACCGCGGCGTTGAGGGTCCCGTCGCCCCCGCCGACCAGCACCCGGTCGATTGTTCCCCGATGCCTTTGGATCAGCTCGGGAAACCGCCCAGGGTCTTCGGTGGCCTCCACCACGAGGTCCAGGCCGAGGTCGCGGAGGCGGGCGGCAATCTCCTCCGCCCCCTCCGAACCCCGGCGCGCACGAGGGTTCACGAGGAACAGGGCGCGAGAAGGCACCGCCGAAAGCTAGCATGTATGTTTGTCGCCATGCCCGCCGAGACCGCCCGCTTTCATGAGTCCAACCTCTGGGCCACGCCGATCCGGGACTTTGGGCTGACCATCGAAGGCACCCCGCTCCAGCCGATCATCAAGGAATTCGAGGACGAGGTCCGCCGGGCCGGAGTGACCCGGGTCCACCCCCGGTTCTATCTCTCGACCGAGTGGGGGGTTCCCTTCGAGTCGGTGGCGATCGCGATCCCCTTCTACCTGGCCCGGCCCGACCTGACGGCCCTGCACGTGGAGCGGACCGGGCTGGTGGAGGGGTTCGACCGCGCGGACATCCTCCGGTATCTCCGCCACGAGATGGGTCATGTGGTCAACTACGCCTACCGGCTGTACGACGAAGAGGAATGGGTCAAGCAGTTCGGCTCCATCACCCAGCCGTACGCCGAGGAGTACCGGCCCGAGCCGTTCAGCCGCCGGTACGTGCGGCATCTGCCGGGCTGGTACGCGCAGAAACACCCCGACGAGGACTGGTCGGAGACGTTTGCCGTCTGGATGACGCCGGGGCTCGACTGGCGGAAGGAATACAGCGGGTGGCCGGTGGCGGCCGCCAAGCTGGCGTACTGCGACCGGGTGATGGCGGTGTTGCGGGGCCGCGACCCGGTGGTGACCCACGTGGACCTCGACGAAGACGTAGGGGAGATCGAGTACTCACTCGGCCATTACTACCGCGACGATCCCATCGGCCTCGGCGAAGTTCCACCCGGACTCGACGGCGCCATCCGCGCCATTTTCGAGGACCTGGGCGGAGTCGGGAAGGCCACTCCCGAGATGCTCGCTCCGGCGGGCGCGCTCATCCGCCGGCTCGAGCCCGACCTTCTGGCCAACGTCTTCCGCTGGACCGGTCACTTTCCCGAGCGGACCCGGGTGCTGATCCGCTACCTGGCCGATCGGGCCGAGCACCTGCGCCAGGGGTACACGCCGGGTCGTGAGGCGGCGGCCACGGTGGCGGTGACGACGCTGGTGACGGGGCTGGCGATGAATCACGTGCAGCGGGGGAGCTATTTGCCCTGAGCGGCGGCTACTGGGGGGGAGCTGTGTGGCAATGTTGTCACCCTGAACCAAGTGAAGGGGACCATAGCGAGCATGGCCTCCTTCGCTCCGCTCAGGATGACAATTTCTCCTGCTCGCCGAGCTCCTAGTTCCGCTTCTTATGCCGCGCCAGCGCGAGATCCACGATCCGCTCGATCAGTCGGCGGTAGTCCAGCCCCCCGGCCGCCGCCGCCATCGCGAACTCGCTTTCCTTGTCCAGGTAGCAGCTCGCGTTGACCTCGAGCACGTAGATCTCACCGGTGTCGTTGAGGCGGAGGTCGACCCGGCCGTAGTCGCGCACCCGGAGCGCGCGAAAAGCGTCCACCGCCACCTTCTGGAGGCGGGCGCGCAACTCGTCCGGTAACTGCGCCAGCACCGAGCGGGTGCCTTTGTACTCCTTGCTCCGCTCGTCCCACTTGGCCTTGCTGTCCATCACCTTGGGCACGCCCTCGGGAAATCCGGTGAAGTCGATCTCCACCGGCGGGAGCGCCTTGGGCTGGGAGTTGCCGATCACCCCAACGTAGAACTCTCGGCCGTCGATGAACTCTTCGGCCAGGGCGGCATCGTCCAGCTCCTTGCGGATGGCGCTCACCCGCTCCATCAACGCCACGGCATCGTGCACCAGAGATTTTCCCCCGATGCCGAGCGACGCGTCGGAGCGCAGCGGCTTCACGAACAGGGGCATTCTGAGGTTGCCGCCGGTCTCGAAGGCAGTATCACGCGCGAAGACCG
This sequence comes from Gemmatimonadales bacterium, assembly GCA_013813675.1. Lineage (GTDB taxonomy): Bacteria > Gemmatimonadota > Gemmatimonadetes > Gemmatimonadales > GWC2-71-9 > CAVVWJ01. Next base: position 2,703 of record JACCRH010000412.1, on the reverse strand, counting down.
CGAAACGGGGATAGAGGATGTCCTCGAAGGCGAGCAGCTTCTTGGTGAGACCCTTGTCCTGGCTCAGGTAGAGCTCGCCGGGGCCACTGCCGGTGTAGTCGAGTCCCAGCAGGTCGAGCAGGCCGGTGACGGGAATGTCCCCGAAGACGTTGTCACCGAACATCTCCATGAGGTTGAACACCAGGTCGGGCTTGCGGCGGGAGAGCCCGGCGATCAACCGTTTGACGTCCCCGTGCACGCCGAGCACCGAGACCCGGTGGCCCAGCTTGCGCAGGGTCCGCGCGACCTGGGGCACGACCGGATCATAGTCCTTGGAGTTTTCATCTTCGCTGTCGAGGTACGTCAGGACGGTAATCTTCATGGATACCTTCGGGACGTCCGGCTCACTCCTCCCCCAGCTCCATGCCCCACCGCGCCAGCGCCACCGGGAGGCCGCCGTAGGCCAGCAGCTCGTCGTGAAAGCGCTTGGGCTGGAACGACGCGCCGGCCCGCTCGCGGTAGGCCTGGCGCAGCCGGAGCAGCTCGCGGCGGCCCACGGCGTAGCAGAGCTGGTAGGTGGGCCAGGCGCAGTAGCGGCGGACTTCGGCCTCGGCGCTGGCGCGCTCGATCGGCAGGTGCTCCACCATGTAGGTCACCGCCTCGGCCGGGCTCATGCCGCGGGTGTGCAGTCCCACGTCGAGCACGATCCGGATGGCCCGCCAGAGCAGATTTACCAGCTGGAAGAGCCGCGCCTCGTCGTCGGCGTAGTAGCCGGATTCGTCCATGAGCTGCTCGCAGTAGAGCGCCCAGCCTTCCACCATCACCGGCGTCCAGACGTGCCGCCGCACTTCGGAGCCCAGGCCCTGAGCGGTGACCAGTTGCAGATGATGGCCGGGGTACGCCTCGTGCGCGACCATCGCCGGAATCGCGTGGCGGCAGTGCCCTCGCCGCTGGCGGGCCAGGGCGTCCGGCGGGAGCGAGGTGTCCGGCGGTGTCACGTAGAACCGTCCGGTCTGGTGCGACAGAAAGATCGGAGGCGGCTCGTAGGCGGCGAACGGAACCAGCGCCAGCATGAACGAGGGCGTCGCCACCACGTCCACCGGCTCGCGGGGCACGCTGACCAGATCCCGTTGGGCCACGAAGGCATGAGCCCGATCCAACTCCGCCCGGTAAACCGCGAGCAGCGCCTCGGGCTCGGGCGTGTCGCCCCGCAGCTCCTCGACGATATCGCGCCATGCCCGGCCGCCCATGCGTCCCGCCAGCTCGGCCAGGGCGGCCTCGGTCTCCTGCTGGAGATGCAGGCCGTAGCGCCAGAGCTCGGGGGCGCCGGCCTCGAGGGCATGCTCGTGATGCAGCCGGCGGCCGAACTGATCCTCGCCGATGGCGAACGCGTGCGGGTCGGCGGCGGGTTCGATCTCGTCGCGAAGCGCGGCGCCGAAACGCTTGAGCGCCTCGAGCGCGGCGCCGGCGGCGCTCTCGAGCTGAGGGAGCAGCTCCGGCGCCTCGCTGCCGAGCGCGCCGGCCACTTGCACCACCAGCTCGCCGCCGCCGCCGAGCATCCCGAGGGCGGTCTCGACGAACACGCTGGGCGGCTCGTCCAGCGTGTCACGCGCGGCGTCGAGGAATGCCGGGATCGCCTTCAGCCGCTCCAGCGCCGCCGGAGCGCGCCCACCGGCGGCGCCCCCTCGCTCCGCTCGGGGCAGGCCGTTCTGCCTTGAGACGATGGCGTAGAGTCCCTGAAAGGCGTGCGATAACCAGAAGGCCGGGTTGCGGACGTGGGGGCGCTCATGCTCCAACCGGAAGATCGAGCTCCGGATCTCCCCCAACAACGCCGTGCGGTCGACCTCCGATTGCAGATCGTCGGGCTCGAGCTCCTCGATCGCGCCGGCTACCGAGCGCAACGCCGCGACGTGCACGCCGGTCGTCTCGATGTCGAAGCGGCCCAGGCGCGCGTCGTGCGATACCAGGCCGGCCGAGCTAGCGGCGGCCGGATCGAAGTGGTACTTCAGATCGAGGTAGGACCGGCAGAGATCGTCAACCGAGGCCATGGATCCTCGAGGAGGTGGTCCCCAGGGTGGATCAGCCCTTCGCGGTCACCTCTGAATGATCGCCCAGCGTCATGCTGCCACGGAAGCCCTCGACCACGACCTGGCTGCCGAGCAGCGCGCCATCCAGGATCGAGCGGGCGAGCACCGCGTCGCGGCCGACGATCGCGTTGCGCACCTGGGAATCGCTCACCCTGGCGCCGCGCTCCAGCGACACGTTGGGTCCGATCTCGCTCCGCTCGATCGTGACGCCGTCCTCGATGTACACCGGGTCGTGGATCGTGACGCCGGGGAAATCCACCCGCCGCGCGGCGCCCTGCCGCAGGAGCGCCTCGTTGGTCTCCAGCAAGGTGCCCAGCGCGCCGCAGTCGTACCAGCCACCCACTTCGGCCGCGAGGATGCGCTTGCCGTGCTCGATCATCCACTGGAAGGCGTCGGTCAGGAAATATTCACCCTTGTTCTTGGGCCGGGCCAGGACGTGATCGATTCCCTGCCACAGGCTGTCCACCGCCTTGATGTAGTAGAGCCCGATGTTGGCGAGCTTGGAGACCGGCGTGTCGGGCTTTTCGACGATCCTGGTCATGTAGCCCTGGTCGTCGGTGACCACTACCCCGAAGCGCTGGTAGTCCTCGACCTCCTTGGCCCAGATGATCCCGTCGGCGTCGCTGCGGTTGATGAG
>JACCRH010000407.1 GCA_013813675.1 Gemmatimonadales bacterium | reverse complement strand
GGTGAACGCGATCATCTCGCACCCGATGGACACCGGCTTCTTCCGGAATGCGGATGGGCAGCCGATACCGGCGTATTTCATCAAGGATGTGGTCGTCACCTACGGCGATCAGGAGATCGCCAGGTTCGCCTGGACCTCGGGGATGAGCCGGGATCCCATCATCAGCTTCACCCTCAAGGCGGATCGCGAGGGGCCCCTCACCATGGTCTGGACCGACAACAAGGGCGGCGTATTCAAGCAGGCCGCCGACATCAAGTTCGTTTCCGCCTGATCCGCCTTTCGCTCGCGCTGGCCGCAGCTCTCCTCACACTCGCACCCGCCCGTCCCGGGGAGACATTTCCTCTCCGCGAGCTCGCGCCCGGCGTCTACGCGGTTCTCGGCGATACTGGCCGGGGCGTGGAAGGTCGCGCCAACTCGGGATTCGTGGTGACGGCCGACGGCGTCGTGGTGATCGACGCGCTGGCCAGCCCGCGCCAGGGCGAACAGCTCCTCCAGACTATCCGCCGGGTGACCAACCGTCCGGTGACCTGGCTGGTGCTCACCCATCACCACCCGGACCATCATTTCGGGGCCGTGGCGCTGCGGAAGGCCGGGGCCCGGGTCATTGCTCACCCGGACAAGCGGGTGCTCGCCTCCGAAGGGGGCGAGGACGCGCTGATCGCAGACTGGGTGCGGGTAGTGGGGCTCGACGCCATGCGCGGCTTCGAGTTCGCGGATACGCCGGACCGGCCGGTGACGGGGTCGGACACCCTGAGGCTCGGGGGGAAGACCATCGTCATCAGCCACCCCGGCCCGGGGCATTCGCCGGGAGATCTCATGGTCTGGCTCCCGCGGGAGCGGGTTCTGTTCGCGGGAGACATCCTGGTGGAGGACGGCGTCAGCATGGTGGTGGACGGCAACTCCGGGGAGCTGCTTCGGGTGCTCGATACGGTGAGCCGCATGGACGCTCGCATGGTGGTGCCGGGCCATGGGGCGATTCCGGCGCGACCCGCCGGGCTGGTCGGCCTGACTCGAGACTACCTGGCCGGGTTGCAGGGGCAGATGCGATCCGCGGTGGAGAAAGGAGTGCCTATGCGGCGGGCGATGGCCGGGTTGGCGCCCGCGGACGAGACTCGGCCGGTCTCGCTCAACTCCCGTAAGCGAAGGAACGCGGTGCGGGTCTACGTGGAGGAGGAGCGGAAATACATGGGATTGGAGTCGCCATGATCCGCCGGTGGCTGGTGGGGACGGCCGTCGTCCTGCTCGCCGCGTGTGGCCCGGCGCGGGCGCCGCATGCGGACATAGACCCAATGGCCGCCGCCTCGCATCCGCGAGTCGTCTCCACCGACACCCTGGCCGCGTGGCAGACCCGGGGTCCGGTGGTCCTGGTGGACATCCGGACAGACGTCTTCGCCTATCTCCGCGGCCACCTTCCCGGCGCCGTCTATCTCAACACCGAGACCCTGCGTGCGAGCCGGGGCGGCATCCCGACCCAGCTGCTGGACGCGCCGGCGTATGCGGCGCTGTTCTCCCGCATCGGCCTGCCGTTCGACCGGCCCCTAGTGGTGTACAGCGCGGGCGAGACCCACAACATCGACGCCACCTTTCTCGCATGGCTCCTCGCCGGGTTCGGCCACCGGAAGGTCTACCTGCTCGACGGCGGCTACTTCAAGTGGCAGCTCGAGCTTCGTCCGCTGGTTCGGGAGTACCCCCGCCTGGCCGAGACCGCGTTTCCCGCCGCGCCGTTTCAGCCGGAGCAGGCGTCGCTGGAGGACGTGCAGGGTGCACTCCTCCGCGGGGACGCGATCCTGGTGGACGCGCGGCCGCCCGACCAGTTCGCGGGGCAGGCGGGCGCCCAGATGCGGCGGGGCCATATTCCGGGAGCGATCAGTCACTACTGGCAGGACGACCTGACCCGGGAGGGATTCGGCTTCGTGTGGAAGCAGCCGGGGGAGCTCCGGGCCGCCTACCAGGCGCAAGGCATCACGCCCGACAAGAGCATCATCGCCTACTGCAATAGCGCCACGGAAGCGAGCCACGTGCATTTCGCGCTGCGCTATCTGCTGGGGTATCCGCGGGTGCGGGTGTATGTGGGGTCGTGGACCGAGTGGGCCGAGCGGAAGGAGCTGCCGGTGGAGGTTGGAGCGGGGCGCGGGTGAGATCCGCCCTTCCGCTACCTCATCGCGATCCCCGACCGCAGCTGCCCTGGCCGCCAGAGTTTTCCCCCCACCATGACCAGGTCGACGTACTCCAGGTTGGCGATGTCCTCGAGGGGATTCTTGGCCAACAGCACCAGGTCGGCGTAGCGGCCGGCCTGGATGGTTCCCACTTGCCCTCCCGGCTGGCCTCCGATGGCGCGGGCCGCATCGCGGGTGGCGGCGAGCAGCGCGGCGGTGGGTGAGAGGCCCGCCGAATCGACCAGCAGGCGGAGCTCTCCGAACAGCGTCGCCCGTTCGCCGGCCAGGCCGTAAGAGACATGGTCGCTCCCGGCGCTGATCCGCACTCCCCGCCTGATCGCCTGCCGGGTGACTTCCATCCCGAACCGCGACGCCGACCGCACATACTCCTCCTGCACCGAGGCTTTGTGGCGCAGCTTGGCGTCGTAGGTGGCCACGCTGTGACGGACCGCGTCCAGGGTGGGCTCGAGCATGGTACCTCTGCGCGCCATGGAGTCGAGCGCGGCCAGCACCCGCGGATCGAGCGCCGCGCCCACGGTGGCCACCGCGGCCGTGGCGGCCTGCAGGTCGCCGTCGCGCACCAGGGTGGCGCGCTCCTCGACCGTGAAGAGCTCCCCCGCGAGCCCGGCGGCGTGGACCACACCGTTCTGCCCAGCCAGCACCTGTTCCATGACACTCGCGGGCTGGACCCACGCGTGGCCCCAGACCGGCATGCCGGCGCGGTGGGCCGCCTCGGTGAGCCGCCGGACCGAGCCGGAGTCGAGCTGCGCGTAGAGCTTGAGCCCCATCGCGCCCGCCTGGCGCGCCTCGGCCACCAGCGTGTCCGCGTCGCCGTCGGAATCGAACTGTACCGGCTTCCAGCCGAGCTGCTGCATCGCGAGCGCGGGGGGCTGGCGGTAGATCGTGCCCCGCGCGGTGGCGGTGCCGCGGAAGCCGTTGAAGAAGAACCGGCGGCCCGCGACGAGCTGCATGGCGTGCACCCTGGGCGCGGCCTGGAGCGACCGCACTCGGGAGAGGAGCCCGGCCGGATCGGTGCCCATGTCGCGGACTGTGGTGATGCCCTGGGCGAGCAGGTCGCGCAGGTCGAGCCCCAGCTCCTCGCCCGCGCTGCCCCTGGTGATGAAGAGCAAGTGGACGTGGCTGTCGATCAATCCCGGGATGAGGTACCGGCCCTGCGCCGCGATGATCCGGGCCCCCGCGGGGATGAGGCATTCTCCGGCTGCGCCGGCGCAGAGAATCCGATCGTGCCGCACCACGGTGACGGCATTGGGCACCGGCGCGCGGCCGGTGCCGTCCCACAGGGTGGCGCCCACGATGGCGATGGACGGTGCCACGGGCGCCGGTGCGGGGCGCGCGGGTGTGCCCCCACAGGCGGCTGCGAGCAGGGCGACGATCGTGATAACTGACGGGACGGCGAAAGCGCGGGCCATGCGGTTACCTCGTCCTTCGGTCGGGCGTGCTCCCAGTCCTCATCTGGAGACGGCGGAACGCCCGGTTGCGCGAAAGATGCGGCGGCTCGGGGCTCGCGGCGGTGTTACGCGGGCGCGGCGTGCCGTGACCCCGGGCACCCGTTCGCGCCTCGGGCCGGAGGTCTTAAGTGATTCGGCGGACCGGGGATGGTGGAGTACAGAGTGAACCCCATCGGTGGGCCTGCCGCAGTGTAAGCGCAGTCCGGCCTCTCCCGCGACCCGCATCGCGCAGGTCGTCTCCAAAGAAAAGCGGCAACCGCCGTGCCGGGTTCCCGTCGGTAGCATTTCGCGCGGTTGCAATGGGTGCCCGCGCTCCCTAGTCTTACCCTGGTGACCCCCGCTCCCATGCAACGCCCCCGTCGCCGGCGCCGCACCGAGGCCTTGCGCCGCCTGGTCCGCGAGCACGAGCTGTCTCCCGGCGACCTGATTCAGCCGATCTTCGTGGTGCACGGCCAAGGAGTCGAGCGCGAGATCGACTCGATGCCGGGCGTGTGCCACCTGTCCGTGGACCAGTCGCTCGACCGCGAGGTGGACCGGGTCGAAGCACTCGGCATTCCGGCCGTGATCCTGTTCGGCCTTCCAGCGGCGAAGGACGATGGGGGAACCGAAAACTTCGCCGAGGACGGCATCGTGCAGCGGGCGCTCCGCCGCCTTCGCGCCCGCAGCTCCGATCTGCTGCTGATCACCGACGTCTGCTGCTGCGAGTACACCAGCCACGGCCATTGCGGTGTGCTGCGCGGCGAGAGCGTGGACAACGACGCCACCCTGGAGGTGCTGTCTCGGGTGGCGGTGAGTCATGCCCGGGCCGGCGCCGATATCGTGGCGCCGAGCGGGATGATGGACGGCATGGTCGCCGCGATCCGCTCGGGGCTCGACGCCGACGGCCACCAGGACCTCGCCATCCTGAGCTACGCCGTGAAGTACGCCAGCGGATTCTACGGGCCGTTCCGGGAGGCGGCGGGCAGCGCTCCGTCCTTCGGCGATCGCCGGCAGTATCAGATGGACCCCGCCAACCTGCGGGAGGGGCTGCTCGAAGCGGCGCTGGACGAGGCCGAAGGCGCTGACCTTCTCATGGTCAAGCCCGCGCTCGCCTACCTTGACGTGGTGCGCGCGGTGCGGGAACGGACCCACCTTCCGCTCCTCGCGTACAACGTCAGCGGGGAGTACGCCATGCTGAAGGCCGCGGCACGGCTCGGGTGGGTGGACGAGCGGAGACTGGTGCTCGAGGCGCTGACGGGTATGCGGCGCGCCGGTGCCGACGCCATCAACACCTATCACGCGAAGGACGCGGCGGCGTGGCTGGCGGAGGAGGGGAGACGGTGACCCAGGTGAAGGCTCCCCGGCTCACCGCCGTGTCCGAGCGCCTGTTCGCGGCGTCGCAACGGGTGATTCCAGGTGGCGTCAACAGCCCGGTCCGCGCCTTTCGCGGGGTGGGCGGCACTCCGCGCTTCATCGCCCGAGGAGAAGGCGCCTGGCTGGTCGACGCCGACGGCAACCGATACGTGGACCTGGTGCTGTCGTGGGGGCCGCTGATCCTGGGGCACGCCCATCCCGAGGTCCTGGAGGCCATCATCGCGGCCGCCGGGCTGGGGACGACCTACGGAGCGCCCACCGAGCTGGAGTTGCGGCTCGCGGAGCGAGTAGTCGCCACCTTTCCCTCAGTCGACATGGTGCGCTTCGTGAGCTCCGGCACCGAGGCCACCATGAGCGCGGTCCGCCTCGCCCGCGCCGCCACCGGCCGAGCCCTGCTGCTCAAGTTCGACGGCTGCTACCACGGCCATGCCGACCACCTGCTCGCCGCCGCCGGGTCCGGGGTCGCCACCCTCGGCCTGCCGGATTCGCCGGGGGTGACGGCGGCGGCGGTGGGCGATACACTGGTCCTGCCCTTCAACGACCTCGCCGCCGTCGAATCGCTGTTCAACGCCCGCGGCGAGGACATCGCCGCCATCCTGGTCGAGCCGGTGCCGGGCAACATGGGGGTGGTGCCGCCGGTCACCGGCTTCCTCCAGGGGCTGCGGGCGATCACCCGGCGATACGGCGCGCTCCTGGTGTTTGACGAGGTCATGACCGGATGGCGGGTGCATCCGCGGGGCGCGCAGGTGCTCTACGGCATCGAGCCCGACCTCACCTGTCTCGGCAAAGTAGTGGGAGGCGGCCTGCCCGCCGCCGCCTATGGCGGGCGGAGGGATCTGATGGAGCGCGTGGCCCCGGCCGGCCCGGTGTATCAGGCGGGCACGCTGTCGGGCAACCCGGTCGCCATGGCCGCGGGCCTCGCGGCGCTGGAGGTGCTGGCGCGTCCCGGCACCTGGGAGCGGGCCGAGGCCTTTGCCCGGAGCGTGGCCGAGGCGATCGAGCGCCGGGCCGGCGAGGCCGGCGTGCCGGTGACGGTGCAGCGGGCCGGCACCATGCTCACGCCGTTCTTCACCGCGGCGCCGGTCCGCGACTTCAACGCGGCGCGGCGCACCGACCGCGCGGCGTACAACGCCTTCTTCCACGCCATGCTCGACGGCGGCGTCTACCTTCCCCCCTCCGCCTTCGAGGCGGCATTCACCTCCGCGATCCACGGCGAGGCCGAGCTGGCGGCGGTCGAGGCGGCACTGACCTCCACATGGCGGCCGTAGCGATCGTAGGCGCCGGCGTGGCGGGCCTGACTGCCGCCTACCGCCTCAAGCGCCGTGGCATCCGGGTGGTGGTCTACGAAGCGTCCGACCGCGCGGGCGGCGTCATTCTGACCGAGCGGCGCGAAGGCTACCTCGCCGAGCTCGGCCCCACTTCGCTGATGGCGTCCGGCGGGCCGGTGGCCGGCGTCCTCTCGCAGCTCGGGCTCGACGCCTCGCGGGTCGAGGCGCAGCGCGATGCGAGCAAGCGGTACATCGTCCGCAAGTCCAAGCTGGTGGCGCTCCCCACGTCGCCCTCGCAGCTTCTCACCACCCGTCT
>JACCRH010000386.1 GCA_013813675.1 Gemmatimonadales bacterium | reverse complement strand
GGCCAGCCCGGATTTTCGATCCGGTGGCGACGCCCCAGGCGGGCTTCGTTCACCGGAGGTGCATCAAGTGAGCGTTAGCTCAGCTTATGCAGCCAGCGCCAGATCAGTATTGGCGTGTAAAATTTTCCAGACGGTTTTACCAGGATTCTGGACCTGGGCACGCTGCCATTTCTTCTTCGTACCCGTCGAAGCCAGTCGCCCCCGGGTGACCAGAATATAGTCGGTGGGGGGCCGATTGGGAAGCGCACCAGGGCTCAAGGCGGGCAAAAAGAAGATGTCACCCTGAGCGCAGCGAAGGGGGCCATGTCTTGAGCTCAGGCCCCTTCGCGTTGCTCAGGGTGACACTAGGACGGGTCTGGCAACGCGCCTGATGGGCTTGACCCGGCGCTTCACCTACCGGCCCCCAGCCCGCTCCACCCGGTTCCGGCCGCTGTTCTTGGCGACGTAGAGCGCCGCGTCGGCCTGGGGGATCAGGTCGCCCACCTCCCGGCTGGTCTCCGGGCAGGCGGACACGCCGAAGGACGCACTCAGCGGCCAGTGGCGCCCCCGCCAGTCCCACTGCGTGGTATTGAGCTTGATCCGGATCCGTTCCGCGATCCGGTACCCCACGTCCAGCCGGGCGGCGGGGAGCCAGATCGCGAACTCTTCACCCCCGATCCGTGCGCCGATATCGCCGTTGCGGACCTGCTCCCGGATGATGCGCGCGAAGTGGATGAGGGCGGCGTCTCCGGCTGGATGCCCCAGCTTGTCGTTCAGGTCCTTGAAGCGGTCCAGGTCGGCGTAGATGATTGCCCCGTCGCCCACGTCCACCCGGTTGAGCGCGGCATCCAGCCCCCGGCGATTGAGCAGGCCGGTGAGAGGATCCAGACGGGTCTTCTCCTTGAGCTTGTCGGCCTCCAGCGCGGTGACCACCCGGGGCCCGGCGTTGGCGAGGGCGGCGAGAATCTCGGCCCGGACGCCCCCCAGGGGCTCGCGCCCACCGGGCAACCACAGCGCCACTCCACCCACGAAGCGCTCTCCCGCCCGCATGGGGAGCACCAGCACGGCACCGGGGCGCTGGCGGCGGTCCGGCACCACCCCACCGAGCGGGTCGCCCTCGAAGAAGACGGAATCGACCTCGCCCCGGGCCACCCGGCCAAGGTCACTGTCCGGCGGCAGCGTCGACTCGAGCAAGCGGCGGTCTCCGCGCCCCGACACTCCGATCACCTGAACAGTGCCTTCGATGCCAGTGTCGTCGACCCCGAGGTCGGCCCCGCGCTCGTAGGCTGCGACCACCACCTGTGCGTCCAGCATGCGCTCGAGCTGGTAGGCGAGCCGCAGTCCCACGCTGCCGACCGACTCCAGCGACGCCTCGAGGGTGTTCGCCTGGGCCAACTGCACGATCTGGGGCCGCCGGCGGACGCCGTCGGCCAGCCGCCGCAGGTCGCTCTCCGCGGCCTCCAGCCGGCCACCGTCGGCCCCGCCCGGCAGGAGAAGACCCACCGCGATGCCGGCGGCCGCGTGGAATACCAGCGTCCCGCCCTCCATCCGCTCCGCGCCACTCTGCTCCTGGTCGCGAGCCCGCTCGAGCCGCCGGTCCACGGCAACGATCTGCGTCACCGAGAGGCGCTCCGCATCCACCACTCGTTCCGCGTGGGGCTCGCCGTCCCGGGAGTCCATCTCCGCCACCCACACGCCCGCCGCGGCGTGGGCCCGCCGGAGCCACTCCAGCGCGGGATCCGGCAACAGGTGCGGCGATACTCCGGGAGCCACTCCCGGGGAGCGCCGCCGACGTACCAGGGCCCAGGCGGCCCCGGCGCCCAGGAGAACCCCGAGGAGAAGCGCCCAGGAGCTCACCCCCTGAGCCATCCGCGGCGGCGGAACCAGAGGTAGATCAGGGCGGTCACCAAGGCCATGAAAGCCAGAACGCCGGGGTACCCCCACCGATGCCTGAGCTCGGGCATGAAGTCGAAGTTCATTCCATATACGCCGACGATGAAGGTCAGCGGCAGGAAGAACACCGAGAACACCGTCAACACGCGCATCACCTCGCTGGTGCGGTGCGATGCAAGGGCGAGCTGGACGCTGAGCAGGGTGTTGGCGTCGTCCAGCAGCTCATCGGCATAGAAATGATAGCTCTCGGCATTCTCCTGCACGTCACGGAGAAGCGTCGCCGAGCGTCCGGCCCCGGGAACCATTCGCTGGGTCACGTCGACGGTCCGCAAGAGGAGCCGCTTGCATAGCGTGACCTGGCGCCGCACCAGGTGGATCTCGCGCAGCTCCGAGCGGAAGCCGGCCCCGGGCTCGATCCGGCCTTCGAACATTTTGGTGTCGAATTGGTCGAGTCGGGTCTCGATCGTCTCCAGCGGCCGCTGGTAGGTATCGAGCGCGGCATTGAAGAGCTGCGCCACCAGGTGCGCCTGAATGCCATCGCTCCTGGCGCCGAGCTTGTGGGGGAGTCCGATCAGGCAGCGCTGCTGCAGCGCCGTGAGCCACGCCTGATCCTTGCGATGGATGGTGATCAGAAACGAGGGGCCGTGGAACAGCGCGATCTTGCGGGTCAACGCCTGCACCGTGTCGGCGGTCCGGGCCGCCGTCTCGTCCACCGCGCGAAGGATGACGAAGACATGGTTTTCGAACACCTCGTGCTTGGGCAGGTGCTCCGGGTCGAGGCAGTCGTTGACCGCGAGGGGATGCAGGCCGTAATCCGCCGCCAGCTCTCCCAGCTCCTCCGGGGTCGGATCCACGGCGTCGAGCCAGACGAATCTCGGCTCGGTCTTTTCCACCACGGTGCGGATGGTCACCGGCGGCAGATCCTGCTGGCGGCCGCGGCGGCGCCGAACCCGTTGTCGATGTTCACCACGGTCACCCCGGCGGCGCACGAGTTGAGCATTCCCAGGAGCGCCGCCAGTCCCCCGAACGACGCGCCATAGCCGACACTGGTGGGCACCGCGATCACCGGGGCCGCCACCAGGCCGCCGATCACGCTCGGCAGCGCGCCCTCCATCCCGGCGACCACGATGATCACGTCGGCCTCCTGCAGCGCCTCGCCGGACGCGAAGAGGCGGTGGATGCCGGCGACCCCGACATCGGCCAAGCGCTCGACTCGATGGCCGAACACCTCGGCCACCACGGCGGCCTCCTCGGCGACCGGGAGGTCGCTGGTCCCTGCCGATACCACGAGGATCGTGCCGGCATCGGTGGAGGGCTCCGCCGTTCCCTCGGGGCTGAGGTGGATGGTGCGAGCAAGCGGCGTCCACACCGCCTTGGGGAACGCCTCCCGCACGGCCGCCGCGTGACGCTCGGAGCAGCGGGTCCCGAGAAACGAGCCCGTCATCGCGGCTAATCGCTCGCAGATGGAGACCACCTGTTCCGGTGTCTTGCCTTCGCAGAAGACCACTTCCGGATGCCCCTGCCGGAGCGCGCGATGGTGGTCGACCCGCGCGAACGTCAGATCTTCGAAAGGCAGATGACGGAGCCGGTCGAGCGCCGCCTGCGGAGGCAGGCGCCCGGCCGCGACCTCGGCGAGCAGGGCCTCGAGCTGTTCGGCTCTCACGCCACGTGGGCGACGGGCGCGAGGTACTCCAGAAAGATCGCCTCGGCTTCGGCCACCGACTCGATCTGGAAGAGGCGCTGGCGCAGATCGCTGGCCCCGTGCAGCCCCTTGGTGTACCAGCCGAGATGCTTGCGGAACTCGATCACGGTTCTGCGGGTGTCGCCCTGCAGCCGGAGGGCCAGCCGCGCGTGATCCAGGGCAACCTCGAACCGGTCACGGGCCCCCGGTGCCGCCGGCTGCGGCAGTCCTGCCAGGAGGGCCCGGGCGTCACGGAAGAGCCAGGGGTTGCCGAACGCACCCCGCCCGATCATGACCCCGGCACATCGGGTGTGGTCCCGCATCCGTACGACGTCTTCCGCTGAGCTGATGTCACCGTTGCCGAACACCGGAATGTCGAGCGCGTCGACCACGCGGGCGATCTCGTCCCAGTCGGCCCGGCCGGAGAACATCTGGGTGCGGGTCCGGGCGTGGAGGGTAAAGGCCCGGACGCCGGCGTCCTGCATTCTGAGCGCGATGCCCACCGGATCCCGGGTCTCGTCGCTCCAGCCGCTGCGGGTCTTGGCGGTGACCGGGAGGTGTGTCGCACCGATGACGGCGTGGATGATCCGATCCACCTGGTCCAGGTCGCGGAGGCATCCGGACCCTCCGTTTCGCTGCACCACCTTCTTGACCGGACAGCCGAAGTTGATGTCGATGAATTCGGGCTGATAGTGCTCGGTGATCAGCCGGGCGGCATCGGCCATGGCGCCGGGATCGGCGCCGTAGATCTGGATGCCGATGGGCCGCTCCACCGGCTCGAACTCCGCGCCCTCCAGCGTGGTGCGGATCCGCCGCCGGATGGCCTCGGACGACAGGAACTCGGACAGTACGACGTCCGCCCCCATCCTCCGGCACACCTGGCGGTAGGGCGCCTCGGAGACGCCGGCCATGGGTGCGAGGATGAGGGGAAACCTGTGCTCGCTCGGGAAGGGCAACTGCATGGCCGGAAAATACTTGGCGCTCCAACCCTGGGCAATGAGGCGGAGCGGACCCGGGTGTAACCTTCAGCGTGGCGCCCTCGTACCGCACGCACTCGGAGCGATCGGCTCGGACCGGCGCATCCCGGATCCGGAGTTGCTCCGGCGTCCGGTGGTGCTGCGATTGCCGCTTTGACACCCCTTCGGGGTGGAATTAGGTTCTCGCGACTCTCCCGACTCCCGGACGACCCTCCGCCCAGCGCCTATGCGTCTCAGGGATTTCTTCACTCCCGGTGCGATCAGCTTCGATCTTCAGGCAGCGGACAAGCATTCGGTCCTGGCCGAGCTCGTGGGCCTGCTCGACGTGGATCAGCGAGCCGGCGACACCTTGCTCCGCGTGCTGCAGCGGCGTGAGAGCCTGGGCTCCACCGGCATGGGGCGCGGGATCGCCATTCCCCACTGCCGCTCGCTGGTCGCCCAGCGGCTCCGCCTGGCCTACGGCCACTCACGGACGGGAGTCGAGTTTCAGGCCATCGACGGCAAGCCGGTGCACCATCTCTTCCTCATCGTCGCTCCCCCGCTCGAGATCTCCAACCAGTACCTGCCGGTCCTCGGCCGCATCGCGCAGCTCGCCAAGGAAACCGACGTGCCCGATCGGCTCAGCGCCCTCACCCAGCCGGATGACTTCTTCCGCCTGCTGGAGGAGAAGGGAGTCTAGGCGGTGACGGAGGACGCTCGGCTCGGCGGGATCCTGACCGGATTGTTGCTCGCGCTCCAGGTGTCTTCCCTGGACGGCCAGACCATCGCCGACCGTGCCGCCCTGGTCGCGTTTTCCGATTCGCTGGCCACCGTGCCCGACACCGTGCCGCTCCGCGCCCGCGAGCGCACCATGCGGGCGGCGCTTCGCGCCCAACCCGATAGCGGTCAGGCATTGATCCGTCTCGGACTGGTGAGTCTGCGGCTCGCCGAGCTGGGCGCCACACCGAACGCTCGTGAAGCGGTGAAGGCTTTCACCCGGGCGGCCGAGCAGCGACCCGGCTGGCCCTTTGCATGGTACGCGCTGGGCCTCGCCGAGATGCAGCGCTCGGCCTCGGAGCAGCGAGACCGTCTGGCACTGGGAAACCGGGTGGGTCTGCGGACGCTGGAGCGCGCTGCCACCCGGCACCGGCGAGCGATCCAAGCCGATCCATCATTCGTCCCGGCGGCCTTGGCCCTGGCTGGCGTGACGCTGGGCCTTCGCGATACCGCGCTGATGGAACCTGCCGTCGCTGCCTTGCGACGAGCGGGCGAGGCAACTGGTGCGCCGGCCGAGGTGTTTCTGGCGCGGGGCCGGCTCGAGCGCGCCGCCGGGAACGGTGACTCGGCGCGCGCCGCATTCGAGCGCTATCTGACCGCCGGAGGCAACCGGCCGCTCGGCTACCTCGAGCTGGCCCGCACCCGGCTCGCGGGCGGAGACGCCCAGGCCGAGCGGCTGTACTACGCAGGCGCTGCCTCCGAGGACTCGGCAGCGGTTGCGGGGTACCGCGCGGACCTGGCGGTGGTGGCGGCCGACTCCGAGCTGGTGCAGTTCGACCGGTCGCGCGGCCCCGAGCGAGCCCAGTACCTCCGGCGCTTCTGGACCAACCGCGACCGGATCGAAATGCGGGCCACAGGCGAGCGGCTGCGCGAGCACTACCGCCGGCTGCTCCACGCCCGCCGGCACTTCGCGCTGACGGTGAGCCGCCGGTTCTACGGCCTGGCCGATGCCTACCGGTCAGGCGGCATAGAGATCGACGACCGGGGCGTGATCTACGTGCGCCACGGCGAGCCCACCCGGCGGCTCCGGCCGTTCGTCTTCGGTCTCATGCCCAACGAGTCGTGGCAGTTCGACCGGGCGGAGGGCGATCTCGTCTTCCACTTCAGCTCGGGATGGGACGCCAATGGCGGAGGCGACCTCTACGACTATCGCCTGGTCGAGAGCGTGCTGGACCTGCGCGGTGCGGGCGAGGCGCCGGAGGACCAACTTCTTCTCTCCCGGCAGACGATCTCCAACGTCTACGTCCGCATGTTGAACTGGGGCCGGTTCGGTGCGGCGCGCTCCCGGGCGCGGGAGCGGGGCCTCGGGCAGGCCAGCATCGCGATCGGTACCACCACCGACAGCCATGAGCTGACATTCGCCGGGACGCTGGGCGCGGTGGCGGACCTGGTGCCGGTAGGCGCCACGGGCACCGGCACGATCGGCCATCTGGTGTTCGCCATCGCGGAGCCCGGGACGAATCCGGTGCCCGCGGCCGGCGCCGTCAGCTATCCGGTGCGGGTGCGGGCGGTGGCGGGCCAGCGGGAGAGCCACCCGGTGGCCCATCTGGATACCACGCTCGTGTTCCGCCTCGCCAAACCACTCGGTCGAGGCCGGCACCTCATCGGCCGAGTGGAGCTCCAGTTGCCGCCGGGCGTGTGGACTTGGCGGGCCGCGCTGCAGTTGGGTGACAGTCTCGGTGTGGTTCTGCCGAGGGACACGGTGCGGGTGAGCGGTACCGGCCCGGCGCTCTCCGTGAGCGGGCTTGCGCTCGGGGTACGGGGCGCGAGCGCGCGATGGATGCCGACACCGGAAGATACGGTGCTGCTCACGCCTTTCGATCTATTCCGTGAGGGCTCCGAGGTCGAGCTGTACTACGAGAGCGCCGGGACACTGCCGGGCGCGCCATACCGTCACGAGATCGCCGTGTTCCGCAGGAAAGGCCGCGCCGGCGTGGAGCAGCGTCCGGTCGTGACGCTCGGCTTCGACGAGCGCGCCGCGGGACCGGTGCTGCGTTCGCGCCGCGTGCTGCAGCTCGGGAAGGTCGAGCCGGGACGGTACCTCGTGGAGGTCCGGGTGGGCACGCCGGGCGGCAAACCCGCCGTCCGAAGGCGCGAGGTTCAGGTAATCCGCCCCGACTCTTGACAGGAGCCGCCCGGTTTCGCATCGTGAGGCCGCTCGCGAGCGCACGATAACGAGATGACGCCATCGCGGCGTTCATTCCATCGCGATCTTCCGGACCCCGGCTCAACAACCCCCCAAACATACGGTCCGTCGCCTCCAGCAGGGGCTAGCTACGCCTCGGGCGCGTTCACTCGCGCGCTGTCGGCGTAGACGGCACCTGTCCTTCAGGTGTTCTACGCGGTAGGGTGCGCCGGCTGCCACACGCCGACACTCCGTACCGGGACGTTCCGTGGCGTGCCGGAGGTCTCGAACCAGGTGATCCACCCGTACACCGATCTCCTGGTGCACGACATGGGTCCGGGGCTGGCCGATGGGCGGAGCGATTTCCAGGCGTCGGGGAGCGAGTGGCGGACACCACCGCTCTGGGGCATCGGGCTGGTCGAGACGGTGAACCAGCACAGCAACTTCCTGCATGACGGTCGGGCTCGCACTCTGCTGGAAGCGGTGCTGTGGCACGGCGGCGAAGCCACCCGGGCCCGGGACCGGGTCAAGCGGCTGAGGGCGCGCAGGACCGGGACGCGTTGATCGCGTTCCTGAAGTCGCTGTAGTGTTGTCATCCTGAGCGGAGCGAAGGAGACCATGCCGGCATGGTCTCCTTC
>JACCRH010000378.1 GCA_013813675.1 Gemmatimonadales bacterium | reverse complement strand
CGTGCGCGGGAGCCGCGAAGGCGGCGAAGGTGCCGTCCATCACCGATCCCGCGGCGAGATTGAGGCTGGTGCCCACGATCCTGCCGCCGCTCGAGGTGAGCTGGGCCCAGATCTCCGGCGCCGCCTGTCGGGCCAGGCGCTCGAAGAATCCGGAGGCGACCCGCGCATCGCGTCCGTTCCGGCGGCGGTAGGCCCGGCGATAGAGCGCATCCATCTCACCCGCGCGCACCCGATAGTCGGAAGTGGAGAGAGTCTCCATTCCTCCGGCACCGAGCCCGGCGAGATCGGCGCGGATCGTCCGCCGCACCGACTTGCTGCGGCTGGCGACGTACTCCTCGAAAGAGGCCCACCGAATTCGAAGCCGGGCGGTGGCACCGGCCTCAACGACGGCGTAGCCCCGCTCGCGCGCGGTGGCGAGCACCGCGTCGTCGGCCGGATCCACGAAGGGCCACACCACCGCTTTGGCCCGCGCGCGCCACGCGGCCTCCTCCAGCAAGCCGAACGCCTCGTCCAGCGCAGGGAGCGGCAGCGCGCCGCTGTCCCCCAGAATGTCGGAGCTGAGGGAGAACGGCGATTGCACCGAGAGCACCGGTCGGAGACCCAGGCCGAGCCGCTCGAGCCCGCGCAGCGGACCCAGCCACCGGTCGTGCAGATCGTGCAGGGTGTCGGCACCGGTGAGGTACGCCGGAATTACCGCCCGCGCACGAGAGCCCTCCCGGGCGATGACGTGACGAGCCCGCCATCCGGAGTCTTCGGCGGCCCGGAACCAGTGGTGGGTGTGGAACCCGCGCCGCGCCAGGCAATTCCATTCGGCCTCGCCGAGGGCGGCGGCACCATCGGCCGGCGCGAGAGTCCAGGCCGAGGCCGGAGCCGTGAGAGCGGTGGTCAGGGCCGGGCCCCGGCGTAGAGCCAGAGTCCGGCTTCTCGCTCGATGAGCACCGGCTCCCGGGCGAAGGCGAGCCTGGCCGGCTCGGAGCCCACCCACACCGCGGCCAGGTGCGCCAGCGGGTCAGGCCGGGGATCCAGCCCCCACTTCCGCTTGTACTGCTGCACGCCGTCGTGGAGAAAGGGCGAGGTCCGCCCCATGTCCACCTCCGCGCACCCCTCCTCCTTTGCCCACCGCATGGCGAGGACCCAGGCCGCCACCGACACGCCGGCCTGGAGCAGGGCCCCATCGCCGTTCCGCACGCCGGAGAGAGGGAGCCAGAGCGTGTCGCCGGATCGGAGCGAGCAGATCCCGCCCACCCGGACCCCACCGCGGACCACGAAGTGGAGCCGGCCCCGCTCAGAGAACTGCCGCAGCAGATAGGGCGAGGGAATCCAGGCCTTGCCGCCGAAGCGGGCGTTGGCCTGTGGCTCCACCATAGTGGTGACGAACTCGTCCCAGTCCGCGGCTCCGGTAGCGTGCTCCAGCACGTAGCCCTGGGAGCGCACCTTGCGGAGGTCGTCCTTGAGGCTGTGGGACGAGACCGGGGGAGGCAGCAACGACAGCTCGCCGCGCCAACGCACCTGGTCGGGGACGATGATCCATCCCGCGCGGCGGAAGCGGGGCGCGATCCAGCGGTGGACCTCCGTGACCACCAGGTCGGCTCCGGCCGCGGTTAGCGGGCGGCGAAGCGAGCGCGCGGTCTCGTTCCGGGCCGGTGGAAGCTCGCCGAAGAGCCGGGCGCAGAGCGGCTCGGTGAGCTTGGGGCGGCCGACCTCGAGCAGGGTAACCTCGCGCCCGCCCGCGTCCATGGTGCGCCGGCGCACCGGTCCACGGAGCTGGAGCGGAAAGGCGAGCATCCGGTGCGCCGCCACCGAGACCGACGACCAGCGGGAGGCGTACGTCGGCAGCAGGAGCCGCTCCTCGATCGCCGCGGCGCTACGCATCGGCCGGCTCGCCCGCCAGCACGCCGTCTCCACCGGACCAGGGAAGCTCGGGCACCCTGAGCAGCGCGCACTGCTCGCAGGAGGTCGCCCGGCGGCAGCCGGTCCGCCAGCAGGCGATGCGGCGGTCCCGCGCGAGCATCAGCCGCAACAGGTGGTCGGCGCGCTGCGAGCCCTTGAGCAGTACCAGGTCGCCGGGGACGAGGGTGTCGGCGAGGTGCCGGTGCGCCTCGCGCGGGGTGAGAAACGCATGCAGCGCGGCGCCCTTGGGATGGGTCCGCGCCGAGGCACAGCGGAGGGCCTGAGGACCCACGAAGACCACCTCGTCGGCCACGTCCAGCGCCTGTCGGGCCACTGAGGCGTACACCGCGGAGGCGCGGCCGCCGTAGTCGGAGATGGTCCCGATCACCGCCACCTTCCGTGGCGCGCGGGCGCCGCGGAGAAACTCCAAGGAAGGACCGATGGACCAGAGCGACGCCTTGACCTCGTCGCGCATGAAGGTGACGCCGCCGGCTACCACGGGGGTGAGCCGGCCCGGCCATGGCTCCGCGTCCGCAAGCGCGGCCGCGGCCTCGGCGAGCGGGATGCCGAGCCCGACGCCGGTGGTAATGGCGGCGAGACAGGCGTGGACCCAGTGCACCCCACAGAATCGGGTGTGCACTACCACGCGCTGCTCGCCATGAATGGCAATGAAGCTGAGCCGGTCGGGCCACGAGCTGGTGACCGACTCCGCATGAACCGCCGCATCCGGCGTGAGACCGTAGGTCAGGACGTGGCCGCGACAGCTTCCGGCCAGGGCCAGCACCCGCGGATCGTCGGCGTTGAGCACCGCCAGCCCGCCGGCGGGCACCGCGTTGACGACTTTGCTCTTCTCGGTGGCCGTCGCGTCGAGGGTGCGGAAGGCCTTCCGGTGGTCGCCGCCGATGTTGGTGATCACCGCGACACGCGGACGCACCAGCGCGACCGCCCGATCGAGGCTCCCGGGGCCGCTGGCCCCGAGCTCCTGCACGCAAAACCGTTCGTCGCGGCGGACCCCGAGCACCGTGCGGGCCACCCAGTGCGCCGCATTACGGGTACCGGGACTTTTGCTGCCCCGGTACCGGCGCGCGAGCACCGCGGCCACCAGCTCCTTGGTCGTGGTCTTGCCCGCGCTGCCGGTGACCGCGACGAAGATCACGTGACCCAGCCGGCGGCGGTGGCGCGCCGCCCGGCGATACACCGCCTCGAGGTAGCGCTGGTACAGCGCGGCTCGGGCCCGTCCCAGCACGCCGCCGCTCACGCCGCCTCCAGCCTGGCCTGGGCGGCGCCGTAGAGCTCCGCGGCCCGGAGTCGCGAGCCAGCCAGGGCCACGAGGGCGCACTTCCCGTGTTCCAGGCAGCCGGTGGCGTAGGGCAGGACACCGGTGCCGCGATCGGGGTCGAAGAGGAGATGGCCGATCGCGGCTCTGACCCGGGCGAAGCTCGCCGCCCGGGTCTCCACGGTGCCCGACACGAACGCCGGCGCCTGGAGGCGGCCGGCCCGGCCCGCGGCGGCGTTGAGCCTCGCGCGCACCGCGAGCGGGTAGGTGCCGCCAGTCACCCTGGGATTGACCTCGGCCAGGATGGCGCGAGGCCCGCCGGTCACCGGGTCGCGGTACTCGACGAAGTCGAATCCGACCAGCCCGGTATAGCCTTGCCCCCGCATCCAGGTGGCCAGCATCCGGGCCCACGCCTCCATCGCCTCGACGGTCCGGGCGGACGAAGGAAGCTGATTGCCCGCGTGGGTGAGCCCCCGGCTCCACCGCTGATCGGTGATCCCGGTGCAGACCGGCGGCGCGTCACCCGAGGCAATGTGGATCTGCACGTTGGGCGACACGGTAGCCTCGACCATCGCCTCGACCAGGTAGATCCGGTTGTCGGCCCGCATCGCCAGCCGGCGCAGGACGCCGTTGGTGTCCTCGCCGCCCCGGCCGACCACGAAGGTGGACGAGCCCGAGGCCCCCGAGGTGCCGCGCACGATCAGGCGGGCCGACTTCCGCAGTTGCCGCTCGATCGCGGCGCGCACCGGCTCCAGGTCGCGGCGCCGGCGGCCGCCGGGATAAGCCAGCTCCACCACCTCGCCCTCGGCAACCGGGATGCCGAGCTCCTGCGCCTTGATCCGCATGTGGTGCTTCTGGTCGGCGTACTTGGTGATCCGGGGTGAGCCGTCCATCCGAACCGGAACTCCGCACTCCCGCTCCAGCACCTCGGCCAGCGCCATCACGTCGGCCGTGGCTGCGTAGGGCTCGATGGTCACCTCGCCGGAGCCGAGGGCGCGAGCCGCGCGGCTCATGGCCGCGGGATCACCCAGCAGGCGCTCGGCGAGGGGCCGGCCCGCTCCACGGCCGTTGCCGCCGGCTACGATGACGTTCTCTGGGCGCGGTCCCAGGCCCAGGGCGGCGAGGAAGCCGAGGTAATCGGGGTCCACGGCCCGGGGTACGCATACCGCATCGCCTTCGCCGGCCAGCAGCAGCGCGCGCTCGGGGAGGCGGTCGAAGCCGGGGATGGATTCGCCCAGCCCGTGCAGCGAGCGCAGCGAGCCCACGCAGTGGAGATAGAACCGGCGGCCTCCGGTCACCCGACCGCCTTCAGCGCCGGGTGGGTTTGGGCGGGGGAAGCCGACGGGGCCAGGCCGAGTAGCTCGCGGGCGCGCACCGGATCGGCCATGCGGCGGCCGAAGCTCTCGGTGATGTCAGCCACCCGCTCCACCAGGCCCTGGTTGGTGGCCAGCTCGCCTCGGTCGAAGCCGTGGTAGATGTTGTCCTCCAGGCCGACGCGGCAGTGGCCGCCCATCGCGATCGCCAAGGTATTCATCGGGAGCTGGAAGAGCCCGATCCCCGCCGCCGACCAGAGCGACTCCGCCGGCAGGTCCTCGAGCATGCCGGCCAGATGCCGTGCCGTCGCCGGCACCGAGTAGCGCGAGCCGAGCAACAGGTTGAAGTAGTACGGCGGCGGGCCCAGGATGCCTTTCGTGATCAGCAGGTTGGCGGCGTTGATCATCCCGTAGTCGAAGCACTCCAGCTCGGGCTTGATGCCCCGGGCCACCATCTTCTCGGCCAGCGCGATGACCATCTCCGGCTCGTTCTGGCTGGTGCCGGTGGGAAAGTCGAGACTGGTGAGCGTAAGACTGGCCAGGTCGGGACGGGCGGCGCCGGTCAGCTCCAGCACCTCGCTGCGCCGCTCCAGCTCCGGAAAATTCCGTCCGCTGCAGCTCACGCACATGATCGCGTCGGGATGCTGGGCCCGGATGCCCAGGATCATGTCTTCGTAGGTCCGGGCCAGATAGGTGGGAGAGCCGTCCTCGTCTCGCGCGTGCAGATGCACGATCGCGACGCCTCGGTCCAGGGCCTGGCACGCCTGGTCCACGACTTCCGGCGGCGACACCGGCACGTGGGGCGTCATCGCCTTGGTGGGAATCATCCCGGTGGGGCAGAAGTTGACGATCAGCTCGTCGTAAGGCGTGAGCGGATGGGGCAGCGGACGAGTCCCGCCCGCGGCGCCCGGGCGCGGCCGGCGCTGCGGCCGGTCGCCGGAGAGCTGGATCATGCGTGCTCCAGGAGGGAGAGCGGCTCGACGACCCGGAACTTGGCGCGCGGGCCGGTCGGGAGACGGTCCACGAACTCGACGTCGGTCTCTAGGAAGTGGGCGACCTGGCCGCGCATCACGGAGCGGATCCGCCCGGCGATCCGGTTCCGGTCGGCGCCGGGGTCCAGGATGGCGCGGACCCGAAGCCGCGCCGGCTCGAGCTGGGTCACCTGGTAGCGGAGCACGTCGCCCACCTGCTCCATGGCGCAGGTCAGCGCGTAGGGCGACACCCGCCGGCCCCCGGCCAACACGAGCACGTCGGCCCCGCGGCCGGTTACGACACCCATCAGGGGGAAGGGATGGCCGCAGCCGCAGCGCCCGGCGAGAAGACTGCCGCGGTCGCCGATGCGGTAGCGGATGAGCGGCATGGCCCGGTTGACCAGCAGCGTCGCCACCAGGTTTCCCTCAGTCCCCTCGGCCACCGGCAGACCGGCGTCGTCCAGCACCTCGAGCCGCACCACGTCGGCGTTGACGTGCATCCCGCCGGCAGGGCACTCCCAGGCGATTTCCTTGGTCTCCGAGCTGCCGTAGACGTCGAACACCCGGGCGTCGAACGCGGCGGCGATCGCCTGGCGCACCGCGGGGCGCAGCAGCTCGCCACTGGTGAACACCAGCCGCGCTCCGAGCCGGACGCCCCGGGCGCGAAGGGCCTGACCGGCCTCGAGCAGGGCGGAAGGGAGGCCGTAGACGATGTCGGGACAGTGGGCCGCAAGCTCGGCGGCTACCTCCGCCGCGGGCTGGAGAATGCTGATGCGAGCGACTCGAGCCGCCGGGTCGGAACCGGCGCCGGCCGGCGGCACTGCGTCGAGCAACGCCACCCGGTCGGACGGCCTGACACCGCAGGCGCGGCGAGCCCGGAGCTTGACCAGGATCTTCAGCGTGGCCCAGGCGCGGGGATCGTAGTAGACCCGGAAAGGCTCCCCGGTGGAGCCCGAGGAGCTGGACCAGCGCCAGTCGGGACGCACTCTGCCCCCGGCGAGGACGTCTCGGCCCGCCGCTCGCAGCTCGGCCTTGCCGGCCGGCGCGAGGGCGCCGAGCACCTGTTCCGGTCTGGAGTCCAGCATGCGGCTGTCACCGCCGAAGCCCGCCGCATCGAAGCGGCGGCGATTGAACACGGTCTCCGCCGCGCCGCGGAGCACCCGGGCCAGGCGCCGTCGGGCGAGAGCGCGCAGCTCGTCCGGTGCCAGCCGCGCGGCACGGAGAGAGGGCCAGGCGTCCGCGGCGACCCAGAACCCGACGCTGCCGATCACCAGGCGCTCGACGGCATCTCGGCGAATCGCGCGCGCGCCGGGGCGCGGCGCAACGCCCCGCTGTACAGCGAGAGGTAGCGGGTCGTCACCCGGGCCCAGGAGAGGTTCGCCTCCGCCTGGGCACGGTTCCACCGCCCGATGGTGGCGCGGAGCTCGGCATCGTCACCCAGCATCCGGATGGCCGCGGCAAGGGCCCTCGGCTCACGGGGCGGAACCAGAAAGCCGTTCTTGCCGTGCTCCACCAATTCGGGGATGCCGCCGGAGGTGCTGCCTACGATCGGAAGGCCGGAGGCCAGGGCCTCGGCGAAGACGTTGCCGAAGGCCTCCTCCCAGGACGCGAGGGTGAAGATGTCGGCGTTGCGGTATCGGCCGGCGATCGCGGCGCGGCCCACCGAGCCGGCGAAGATCACCTCGCGGCCGACTCCCAACAGCTCGGCCAAGTCTATGAGGCGGCGTTCGTCGGGGCCCGAGCCCACGATCTCCAGCTCGTAGCGGCCACGCTCGAGCAAGGCGATCGCCTGGATCAGGTCGCCCAGGCCTTTGCGCTCCACCAGCCGCGCGACGGCGATGCAGCGCACCTTGTGGGGATGGCGGGAGCGGGCACGGACGGAGGGATGGAAGCGGGACAGGTCCACCCCGTTCGGGATCACCGAATAGCGGAGCGCCGGGTCGGTCCGCAGCGCCAGGCGCCCGAGGCTCTCGCACACCGCCACCACCCGAGTCGCGCGGCGCCAGATCCAGCGGGTAAGGGGACGAAACAGTCGGTGCGCGCGGCGCAGCGTGCGCTGGCAGGGATCGTAGCCCGGCACGTCGGAGCCGCGGAGCGAGACGATGACCGGCGTGTCGCCCAGGCGGAGGAACGGCAGCAGCGCGCCGGTAGGCAGCGAGAAAAAGAGGTGGACGATGTCGTAGTGCTCGGCGCGCATCCGGGCGCGCGCCAGGGGGAGCGCGGCCCGGAGGTAGCTGAAGGCGCCGCTCAACCCCGCCTCGTGAATCCCCGCGCGACGGCTTCGCACCCGATACACGGTCAGCAAGCCCTCCTCCGCGGCGTGACCGTCCCAGAGCACCTCGGAGCGACACTCCTCGCGCTCTCCCGCCGTGATCACCTCCACCCTCACCCCGCGCGACGCCAGCCCGCGGGCCAGCGCCTGCGTGGCGACACCGGCGCCACCGCCGAGCGGGGGATACTCGTAGTTCAGGATGAGGACGCGCATCGAGCCCGCGGGCATCCGCTCGAGAGGGTGAAGGTGCTGAGCTTCTTGTCAGAGGCTGACTTGGACGACAGGGGCAAGAGACAAGCCAACGGCGGGAGGGTTGACGCAAGCGCAACGGGAGATTGCAGTCGTGCGACAAGCCTGCGTCACGACTGTGGTTGAACGAAGATGGGAGGGGAAGTGCAGAGGCTTGCGTAAGGGAGATCGAGCAAGAGTCGCTGTTGCGGTCCGCCCACAGAAGCCATCGCCATCATCCATACTGTCATCCTTCGCTTCGTTCAGGATGACAAATGCATGTACCTGGCAGTCCGCCGATCACCCGCAGCCAGGACTACATCCCGCAGCCAGGACTACATATGGAACAGATAGCTCATCTTCAGAAAGAATCCGTCCTCCGCGCGGCGGAGCCCGGAGGTTTGGGGAGTGATGGGATCCACCGGGTCGAGCAGCGTGCTGCCGTAGCCGAGAAACAGCACGGTCCCCGGATTGGGTTGGTAGGAGAAGAGGATGTCGCCCCGGAACGAGCTCCGGGTGAAGGCGCTGGTGCGGGTGAAGGTGCCGGAGGCCGGGTCGAACACCAGGATAGGACCCCCAGTCCGGGTGTCGTCACGCAGCGAGTCCTGCTTATCATGGCCGTACTCGCCTACCAGGCGCACGAAGATGGGGCGGGACACCTGGTACTCCATCTTGAGCCGCGGCAGGTGGGCCACGCTGACCATGCTTCCATCGCTCACCCGCCGGACCTGCTGCAGCGCGTAGGTGCCGTCGAGGCGCAGCTTGCCGGTGGGCCGCCAGGTCATCCCGAGGTTCGAGATGAGGATCCGCCCGGACGACCACTCGAAGAAGTTCTCGTCGTTTCCCCACAGGATGAACGCGTTGGCCGAGAGGTGCTTGAAGTCGGGGGTCTCGAAGGAGAGCACGTAGTCCCGGTTGGGAATCCGCGGCCGGCCGACGAAGGGGAGGGTGTCGGCACCGCCGCCGGGCCGGGGGACCTCTACCCGGTACCCCCCATAGATCTCGAAGGGGTATCCGAAGGTCTCGAGCAGCAGCGACCCGGTGAGGTTCCAGCCGCCTTTCAGCGTGGTATTGACGTTGAAGTGGAGCTGTTCGTCCAGGATGCCGTCGCCGCCGATGAACTCGTCGTAGCGCCAGCGTCCGTTCAGGTTCACGTCGAAGGTAGCGCTCTCCATCAGCGATCCGCCGCCACCATAGACCGTGACCCGGGGCTGGAAGCGGAGGTGTACCAGCCCGGGCCGGGGAAAGAACCCGCTCCGGGCGCGGAACTTCTCGTCGCTGGCGTTGATATTGGCCTGGATACCAAAGGTGCGACCGTTCCGGGTGAACCGCGCCTGCCACAGCGGCGCGGTGGTGACCGCACCCTCGGTCCGGGTGCGGCTGCCGGCAGCCTGGAGCTGGACGGTGTAGACCCCGCCGAACACCAGCCGGGCGTCGGCCCCGAGAACGCGGTTGTAGTCGCCGCCCTCGACCCGGTCGGTGTACACCATCCCCACCCGCGAGTTGGCGCCGACGTCGCGCTGGAGTCGAAGGATGTTGTAGATCGGATGGTCGCGGGTGATCGAGACGTCCGGGTCGTCCACCGCGGACAGCAGCGCGATGTCGGTCCCCAGCGCCTTGCCCGTCAGCTTGGCCGCGGCCACCGGCTGCACCACCCGCCGGCTGTACACCAGGCTGTTGGACACGTTGAACTGCTCGATGCCATCGAGGAAGAAGGGACGTTTCTCCTGAAGGAAGCGCTCGTCTCTCGGGTCGAAGAGCAGTTGGCCCGCGTCTGACTCCACCTGGCTGAAGTCGGGATTGGCGGTACCGGTGAGGCTCAGGTTGTTGGTGATTCCCCACCGGGCCGTGCCGCCCACCTCGGGACTGCCGCCGCGGTAGTCCCATCCGGAGCCGCTCCGCCGCCCGGTGGCGCGCGAGGTGAGCGAGGGATTGAGGTCGAGCACCAGCCCGCGGCGGAGATCGGTGAGTCCCACCAACCGCCCCGACTGCGCCAGAAACGAGGCGCTCGCCCGGCGGGCCGGCACCCAGGAGTCCTCGTAGCCGGAGTGCTGCACCTGGCGGGTGATGTTGATGCCCCAGCTCTGCGCCGGCCCCGACTGGTAGCGCATGCTCTTGAACGGGATCCGGATCTCGACTTCGTAGCCGTACTCGGTGAGTCGCCCTTTCGACTGATAGATGTAGTCGGGGCTCAGGTCTGCGTTCTCCCGCCGCACCACGGCGTTGTTGAACCCGTTTCCCGAGGTGGATCCCGTCTCCACCAGCGCGCCGTCGGATTGGACGCCGAATGGGTTCACCGCGAAGACGGTCGCCTGGCGGCCGTCGTCGAAGGTGCTGAGGAGAATCTGCACGTGGTCGTCGGCGCCGATGCGGTCGCGATCGGCCAGGGTGGCGTGAACCGAGCCGTGGGCTTCAAAGGCCCGGATGCCGAAGTGGATCGCGGAGGGGGAGTACCAGACCAGGACTTCGGTCGAATCGGCGGCGGCCAACCCATCCACCGGGGAGAACTGGGAGAACCCGGTGAGCACCGCGGCGCCGGCCCAGGCTTCCTCGCTTAGCCGGCCGTTCACCTCGATCTCGAGCTCGAGGCGTGGCGGCCTGACCTCCAGGTTTCCCGACCGTCC
>JACCRH010000343.1 GCA_013813675.1 Gemmatimonadales bacterium | reverse complement strand
CCGGCGCCGATCACCAGCAAGGCGGAGAGCGCCACTTCCGCGACCACCAGGGCGTCGCGCAGCCGCCGCCGGCGCGGGCCCGCCGATCCCGCCCTGCCACCCTCGCCCTGCACCGCCACGTTGAGATCGAGCCGCCGGGCCTGGGCCAGCGGCACCATGCCGAAGACCAGACCCACGCTCAGCGCGAGTCCCAGCGTCACCGCGAGCACCAGCCCATCGACCCGCACCTCGTCGACCCGCGGGAGATCGGCCGGTGCCAGGCCGATGAGCGCCTCGAGGCCCCAGATCGCCAGCAGCACGCCGAGCGAGCCGGCCGCGCCGGTGATGAGCAGGTTCTCGATCAGGAACTGTCGGGCTAGCCGCCCGGTCGAGGCGCCCAGCGTGCGCCGCAAGGCGAACTCCCGTGCCCGGGCCCACCCCTGCGCCAGCAGCAGACTCGCCACGTTGGCGCAGGCGACGAGAAGCAGCAGCGTGACCGCCCCCAGGAGCAGGAGCAACGCGGGGCGCACGCCGCCCACGACGACCTCGGTCATCCCCTCCACCGACATTCCCCTCCCGCGATTGCTCTCGGGATATTCGGTTTCGAGCTGGAGGCCGATAGCCCGGGCCTCGCGCCCCGCGGCTACCAGGGAGACGCCCGGGGAGAGTCGTCCGATCACGCTCACGTTGTGCCGGGAGCGCGGGGTCGAGGTGGGACCGAGCTGGAGCGGAAGCCAGACGTCGGTGGTCAGTCCCGGCAGCCCCAATCGGGGAGGCGCCACGCCGATGACGGTGTACGCGGCATCGTCCAGGACGAGAACGCGGCCGAGCACCGCGGAATCAGCCAGGAACCGGCCGCGCCAGAGCGCGTCGCTCAGCACCGCGACCCTGGGTCCACCCGGCAGGTCCTCGGACTCGGCGAAGCCTCGCCCCAGCACGGGAGCCATGCCGAGCAGGCGGAAGAATCCCCAGGTGACACCGGTAGCGTTGACCGGCGCGGGATCGCTGCCGTCGCGCCCCAGCGTCATCGGCATCCCGGCATAGGCGGCGAGCGCGGCGAACGAGCGGGCCCGCGCCGCCAGGTCGTAATAGTCGGGGGCGGAGAAGGGCTCGCGCTCGGTCTTGCTGATCCGGTCGTGCTGGTAGACGATGGCCACCTCGTCCGGATCCGCGATCGCCAGTGGCCGGAGCAGCACGCCACGGACGACGGTGAACAGCGCGGTATTGGCCCCGATGCCGAGCGTGAGGGTCAGCGCGACGGCCAGGGAGACGCCGGGACGGCGGCGGAGCGACCGGAGCGCGAAGCGGAGGTCGTGCGCGAGGACATCCATCATTCCGACCTCAGGGCGATGAGCGGGTCGAGCCGGCTGGCCCGCCACGCGGGAATGGCGCAGGCGGCCCAGGCCGCGGCGAGGAGAATGCACGCCACCAGGGCGAAGGTGAGCGGATCGTGGGGACTCACCTCGTACAGGTCGGGCCCCAACAGACGGCCGAGCAGCCACGCGGCAGAGGAGCCCAGCACCACCCCGACGGCCGCCAGGCCCACGGCCGGCCGAACCACGGCGCGGCGGATCTCGCCGGTCGCGGCGCCGAGCGCCAGGCGGATACCGATCTCCCGCGTCCGCTGGGTGACGGCGTACGCGATCACGCCGTACACCCCGATCGCGGCGAGCATCAGCGCGAGGCCGGCGAACCCGCCGAGCAAGAGCAGATTGAACCGCTGGGGCGACACCGATCCGTGGAGCAGCTCCGGCAGGGTTACCAGATCGTTCAGCGGCTGGTCGGGATCGAGCGCGTAAACCGCGTCCTTGACGGTCCCGGCGAGCACCCGCGGATCATCCGACCCGCGCACCACGATGGTCATCCCACCATGGGGATATTGCCGGAACGGCACGTACAGCTCCGACCTCGCTCGGGCCGCGAGGCTTCGGTGCCGAACGTCGCCCACCACGCCCACCACCGTCGCCGCGCCGATCCCGCCACCGACCCAGACCTTCCGGCCCACCGGGTTCTCGCCGCGAAAGAACCTGCTCGCCAGCGTGCGGTTCACTACCACCACCCGCGCGGCATCCTCGCGATCGGCGGCGGAGAAGCTCCGCCCCCGCACCATCGGGACGCCGAGGGCGCGAAAGTAGTCGCCCTCCACCACTCGGAAGTCGACTTCCTGGCGGTCGGCGGTGGCGGGAGGAGGATTGCCGTCCGCCGAGAAGGGCAGGTCGTAGTCGATGCCGACCGGATTCATCGGCAGGGTGGTGACGGCTCCCGCCGCCACGACCCCCGCCCCTTGCGCCAGGCGCTCGACGACCCCGCTGAAGAAGGAGATCTGCTGGGCGTGCGAGGTGTAGCGGGAGCCGGAGAGAAACACTGTCGCCGCGAGGACTCGCTCGGCATCGAAGCCGGGATCCACCTGCTGCAGGCGCACCAGGCTCCGAAGGTGCAGCCCCGCCGCCACCAGCAGCACCACCGAGAGTGCCACTTCGGCGACGATGAGCCCGCGCCGTAGCCGACCTTGATCCCGGCCCGCCGTGAGCCGGGTGCCCGCACCGCCCAGCGGCGCGCGGCGATGGCGGCCGACGGCGCGAAACGCCGGCAACACCCCGCAGAGAAGCGTGACCGGCACCAGGAGGGCGATGGTGAAGGCCACCACCCGTCCGTCCAGCGCCGCTTCGCGCCAACCCGGCAGCAGGCCCGGGTCGAAGGACTGAATCAGCGGGACGGTCCACGCGGCGAGTGCGGTCCCGACGGCGGCACCGAGGACGACGACCACCCCACACTCGAGCACCAGAAGGCGAAGGAGCCGGCCCGGCGCCCCGCCGAGGGCCACGCGGATCGCGAGCTCGCGCTCCCGGTCGAGCGCCCGGGCGAGGAACAGGTGTCCGACGTTGGCGCAGGCGAGCAGCAGCACCAGTCCTACCGTGGCCATGAGCAGCGCCACGGCGGGCCGTCCTCCGGCGGCCACGGCCTCCGCGGCGGAAAGGGCGGTCACCGTCCATCCCGCGTTGGTCTCGGGATACGCCTTCGCCAGGCGTCCGGCCAACAGATCCAGCTCGGTGGCGGCATCGCGGAGCGCCGCGCCGGGAGCCAGGCGTCCGATGACGTTGAACCGCCGTTCGGCCCGGCTGACCAGCTCCGACGCATCGAGGGCGAGGGGGTTCCAGAGCGCGACCGCCGCGTCGTCGGGAAAGCGGAACCCCGCCGGCATCACCCCGATCACTTCGTGCGGCGCGCCGTCCAGCGTGAGCGTCCGTCCGACCGCCTTCGGATCTCCACCCATCCGCTCCAGCCAGAACCCATGGCTCAGTACCACCACGCGGTCGCGCCCCGGCGTCTCTTCCTCCGGCAGGAAGCCTCGCCCCAGCGCCGGCGAAACGCCGAGCATCCGGAACAGGTTGGCCGACACCCGGACCGAGGGCAGATCCTCCGGGTCGCCCCCGCCAGTGAGCGCGAAGCCCCAGGAGGTCCAGGCCGCCGTCTCGTCGAGCGCCTTCGACTCGCGGCGCCAGTCGAGGAAGTTGGCGGCGGAGACCCGCTCCCGCTCCTTGCCCGCGGTCGCCTGCCGCTCCCACAGCATCACCAGCCGGTCGGCGGTGGGATACGGCAGTGGCCGCAGCAGCGCCGCGTCGGCCAGGCTGAAGAACGCGCTGTTGGCGCCGATGCCGAGGGCCAGCGTGAGCACCGCCGCCGCGGTGAACCCGGGGCTCCGGCGCAAGCGGCGGACGGCGAGATGGATGTCGCCGGCTAGCGCGGCCATCACTCGCCCCGGATGGCGCGCATCGGATCCACCGCGGCGGCGCGGCGGGCCGGCAGCCAGCTCGCGAGCAGCGCGACGGTCATGAAGAGCGCCGTCACGGTGGCGAGCGTGGTGAGATCGGTGGGACTCACGTCGACCAGGAACGCGGCGAGCACCCTGGTGGCGGCGACCGCACCGGCAAGCCCGAGGACCAGACCGGCCAGCGTAAGCGCCAGGGCGCGGCGGACCACCAGCAGCCTTACGTCCATCGCGCGCGCGCCGAGCGCCATGCGGATGCCGATCTCCGCCGTCCGCTGAGAGACCACGTACGACATCACGCCGTAGAGACCGAACGCCGCGAGCAGAGCGGCGACCGCGCCGAACAGGCCCAACACCGCCGCGCCGATCCGCTGAGGGAGCAGCGCGAAGCCGAGATGCTCACTCATGGTGGTGACGTCGAGCGGCAACTCGGGATCGAGCGCCCGGGCCTCACGGGCCAGCGCGGGCAGGATCGAGCGAGGATCGCCGGCGGTGCGCACCAGCAGCACCATGTCGGCCTCGTACGCCTGGGCGAACGGCTCGTAGAAATGCGGCTGCGGCTCCTCGGTGAGCGAGAGATACTTCCCGTCACGAGCCACGCCGACGACCTCCAGCGTTCCCTCTTTCCGGGTGCGGAACCGGCGGCCGATAGCATTCTCCCCCGGCCAGAATTTCCGGGCGAAGGTCTCGTTCACCACGGCGACCTCGGCGGTGCCGCCGCGGTCGCTGGGCTCGAAGCCGCGGCCGCGCACCAGGGGGATGCCCATGGTCTCGAAATAGCCCGCGCCGACGGTATTGGCCCCGAACTCCATCTCCTCACCCTCGCGCGCCGCGTAGCCCTCCACCTCGACGCCGCGGCGCTGCCGGGCCAGGCCGAGGGGTACGATCTCGGCGAGGCTCACCGATTCGACGCCCGGCAGCGACCGCGCCCGCCGCTCCAGTTCCGCGTAGAACGCTCTGCCTCGCGTGGAGTCGTAGCCCTGGATTCCCAGCTCGAGCCGGGCCAGCGCCAGGCCCGCCACCCGGAACCCTGG
>JACCRH010000334.1 GCA_013813675.1 Gemmatimonadales bacterium | reverse complement strand
CTGCAGGGTTTCCGTTTTATCTGAGGATCTGAGGAATCTTGGCAGGGGCCGGTCGAAAAGGCAGCCAACAGCGTTCGAACTGAATATCAGACGGGGAAGCAGCCTGACAGCTACTCAGAGATGTTGGGGTGCGAGTGGACTGACCGGGCCGGGGAGGCTAGGGGGTTGGCGGGGCTTGGCCCAGCCTCCCTGGCTCGGTCAGTCCGCTCGCACCGAGCCCCCGTGCCCCGTGGCTCCGTCGCCAGCTGGCTGACCTCTCGCCATATCGGTTGGCGTCTGTGCCTTCAGGGTGGCGGCTGGGTCAGCGCGAGTACAGATTGTCTGCCATGTCCGGCTGCTCCTTCGCGGGCTTCATCGCCGACCGCAATCCCGCCTCCCTCGCTCCGGGGCCCTCCTGCTCGTGACCGCCCCCTCCGACCAGCCGTTGCCCGCGCGGCTCGCCGCGGCGCTGGGCGACGCCTATACCATAGAGGGCGAGGTCGGGCGGGGCGGGATGGGCGTCGTCTACCGGGCGAGGGACGAGCGCCTGCAGCGCCGGGTGGCGATCAAGGTGCTGCCTCCCGAGCTGGCCTACCAGCAGGACATCCGCGAGCGATTCACCCGTGAGGCCCAGACCGCGGCCAAGCTGAGCCACCCGCACATCGTCCCCATCCACACCGTCGGCGAGGGCCACGGCCTGGTGTACTTCGTCATGGGGTACGTGGACGGTGAGTCGGTCGCGGGTCGCCTCCGCCGGCGGGGCAAGCTCCCGGTGGAAGAGAGTCGGCGGATCATGTCCGAGTCGGCCGACGCACTCAGCGCCGCCCACGGATTCTCCATCATCCACCGCGACATCAAGCCCGACAACATTCTGCTCGAGGGGGCGCGAGGCCGCGTCATGATCACCGACTTCGGCATCGCCAAGGCGCTGTCCGGAGGCGGCTCCGGGGCGACGCTCACCGGCGCCGGCGTGGCCATCGGAACTCCGGCCTTCATGAGTCCCGAGCAGGCTGCCGGCGAGCGGGAGATCGACGGGCGCTCGGATCTCTACAGCCTGGGCATCGTCACCTACCAGATGCTCACCGGAGAGCTGCCCTTCAACGCCCCCACGGTCGCCGGGATCCTGATGAAGCAGATCACCGAGCCCGCGCCGGACGTGCGGGACCGGCGGGCCGACGTCCCCGAAGACCTGGCCCTGGCGGTGAGCCGCTGTCTGGAGAAGGACCCGGAGAATCGCTGGGCGACCGCCGACGCCCTTCGCCGGGCGCTGGAAAACCGGGCGGTGGTCGGTTACCAGCCGACCGGAATGGGATGGCGGGCGGGACGCGGCAGCACCCGGCCGAGCGCCAGGGACGGGAGCGGGCCGCCCGGCCAGCGCGGAGCGGCGCCCGCGGGACCGGCGCGAAGGAGCCGGCCGCAGGAGCTGCAAGATCGCGGGGTGGTGGACCGCGGAGTTGGCGACATGGAGCCTCGTGGCCTGGCCCGGGGAGGGCAGCGCCAGCCGTCACGCTCCCGGCGCGAGCGCGGCAACGAGCCGGCGGTGCCCGACACCGGCGAGCCCCGCATCGTTCAGCAGGTGCGAGGTCAGTTCGCGAGCTGGGCGGCGGTGTCCCTGGGCTGCCTCGGCATCAACGTCGCCACCGGGCTGGATACCCCGTGGTTCCTCTTCCCTACCTTCGGGATGGGCATCGGGATGCTGAAGAACTACGCCCGGCTCTGGCAGTCGGGGTACAGTTGGCGCGACGTGCTCACCCGGCCCCCGGCCCACGACGCGGTGGAGACGATGAGGGTGAAGGGCGCCAAGCTGCCCCGCCGGCTGCCGCAGCCCACGCCCGACGAGTTCGGGGCCCACCTGCCCCAGATCCTTCAGGTACAGAGTGACCGGTTCGCCATCAGCAAGCTGATGGAGCGGCTGCCGCCCTCCGAGCGGAACATGTTGCCCGAGGTCCAGCAGACGACGGATTCGCTCTACGAGCGGGCCATCGACCTGGCGCGGACGCTCCACGCGATGGACTCCAACCTGGATACCGAGGGCCTGGCCCCGATCGACGAGCGCATCGCCGCGCTCGGCAAGGAGCCGGACGATCCCGAGCGGGCCCGGCGGCTCAACCTGCTCCAGCGCCAGCGCCAGACCATCCTGGACCTCCGAGGCCGCCGGGCCCAGGTGGCGAGTCACCTGGAGTCCTGCGTCCTCGCCATGCAGAACGTGCGCTTCGACCTCCTGCGGCTCCGCTCAGCCGGCGTGGCCGCCGTGCTGGGCGACCTCACCCAGGCCACCCAGCAGGCGAAGGCCCTCTCACGCGACGTGGACAACGCCATCGCCGCCGCGGGCGAGATCCGCGAAGCGATGAAGTAGGTCCTACCCTCACACTCACGGAGTCGGTTCGAGATGTCGGATCTCAGCAGCCAGTGGCGCGCCCGCGCCGTCCAGCTCGCCATTCTCGCCCTGCTCTTGGCCGCCCCCGCGGCATCGGCCCAGTCCCCGGCCGACGCCGACCTCAAGGCGATCTCCGCCCACGTCCTGACGCTGCCCAAGTACAAGCAGTACCTGGATGCGACGGTCAACCTGGCCAATGTCGCGACCAAGGATCCCAAGCTCGCCGAGCGGCTCGACGGCTATGGCAACGGCTCGCTGGCCGAGCAGGCGAAGCTGCTGGAGGGAATCCCGCAGGTTCGCGGGGCCATCTCGGGCGCCGGTCTGACCACCAGGGACTACGTGCTGACCCAGGGCGCCCTGCTCCAGGCCGGCATGGCCTACGCCATGACCAAGGCCGGCAATGTCCCCGCCGACTCGATGATCAAGAAGGCCGGGGTGAGCCGGACCAACCTGGAGTTTTATCAGAAGAACGAGACCGAGATCGCCCGGTTGGCCAAGGAGGCGGAGGCCAGGGCGCCGAAGCCTCCGGCTGAGCCGGAGGACGAGGGAGAGGACGAGGAATCCGTCGCGGAGTAGCTAGCGCGGAGTGACTAGAAGGCGGCGACCTCCTCCATGGCCCGCCGAAGGTCGGCCACTTGGGGGAGGATCACGTCCTCCAGCTCGGGCGCGTAGGCCACGAAGGTGTCGGTGGAGGCCACCCGCACGATCGGGGCGTCGAGATAGGCAAAGAGCTCGTGCCCGATGCGGGCCGCGATCTCGGAGCCGTAGCCCCAGGAGAGCGAGTCTTCGTAGGCCACGACCACCCGGTTGGTCTTCCGCACCGACTGGCCGATCGTCTCCCAGTCCACCGGCGAGAGCGACCGCAGGTCGATGACTTCGACGCTCAGTCCGTGCTGCTCTTCCACCTCCTTGGCGGCCCAGAGCGAGCGCTGCACCAGGGCGCCGTAGGTCACAACGGTGAGATCGTCGCCGGGCCGGACCACCTTGGCCTTCCCCAGCGGAATCATGAAGTTGGGGCCGGGATTGGGCGCCTTGTTGTAGGTCTGGCGGTAGAGGTGCTTGTGCTCCAGGAAGAGCACCGGGTCGTCACACCGGATCGCGGTGCGAAGCAGGCCGTTGGCGTCGAGCGCCGTGGCCGGGCAGACCACGCGGAGCCCGGGTATCCCGGTGAAGACCGCGGCGCCGGTCTGTGAGTGGTACACCGACCCGCCCTTGAGGTACCCGCCGTAGGTCACCCGCACCACCACCGGTGATGCAAAGGCGTTGTTGGACCGCCAGCGCATCAGGGCCAGCTCGTTCCGGAGCTGCATGTAGGCCGGCCAGATGTAGTCGAAGAACTGGATCTCGACCACCGGCTTGAGGCCGCGGGTGGCGAGGCCGATGGCCCGGCCGATGATGTTGGCCTCGGCGAGCGGAGAGTTGTAGACCCGGTCGCCGCCGAACGCGCGCTGCAGCCCCCAGGTCACCTTGAACACCCCGCCCTTCCCCTTCACGTCACCGAGGCTCTCCTCCCGGCTGCAGTCGGCCACGTCCTCTCCGAATACCAGGATCCGCGGGTCCCGGGCCATCTCGTCGCGAAGGCAGACGTTGAGCAGGTCCACCATGGTGGTGGGATCGCCGGCGAAGCGGGGGTCGTCCTCGGTATCGAACTGCTCCGAGGTGGGATCGACGTCGGGCGAGTAGACGAAGCGGTGGACCGAGTCGGTGGGCGGCTGGGGCGAGGCGAGCGCCACGTCGGCCGCGACCTGCACTTCCTCCTCCACCTGGCGCACGATGCCGTCGAGCTCGGCCTGGGTGGCGATGCCCTGCTCCAGTAGATGCTTGGGGTAGCGGGTGAGCGGATCCCGCGCCGCGTCCGCCTGCCGCTCGGCCGGAGAGCGGTAGTGCACCTCGTCGTCGGAGAGCGAATGGCTGTAGGGCCGGATGACGTGGGCGTGCACCAGGGCCGGGCCCTTCCGCGCGCGGGCGTAGTCCACCGCCTTCACCATGGTGTCGAACGAGGCGAGCACGTCGCAGCCGTCGACCTCCTGGATGAAGAGGCCGGGAAATCCGGTCAGCAGCTTCGACACCGACCCGCCCGGGGTGTTGACTTCGACCGGCACCGAGATGGCGTATCCGTTGTCCTCCACCAGGAAGACCACCGGCAGCTTCAGGTTGCAGGCGCTGCTGAGCGCCTCCCAGAACTCGCCCTCGCTGGTGGTGCCCTCGCCGGTGGTGCAGAGCACCACCTCGTCGCTCCGGATCTCCTCGTCCCGGCCCTGGATCGCGTCGATCCGGGAGTAGCGCAGCCACGCCTCCGCGCAGCCCACCGCCTGGAGGAATTGGGTGCCGGTGGGGCTGGAGGCGCTCACGATGTTGAGGTCTTTGTGGCCCCAGTGGGACGGCATCTGGCGGCCGCCGGAGTTGGGGTCATCGGCGGCGCCGACGGCGGAGAGGAGCTGCTCGGTGGCGGTCATGCCGAGGCCGAGGCAGAGGGCGCGGTCGCGGTAGTAGGTGTAGAACCAGTCGTGCGCCGGGCGGAGGACCTTGGCGGCGGCGGCGAGCACGCCCTCGTGGCCGGCGCCGGAGATCTGGAAGAAGATCTTGTTCTGCCGCTTGAGCTGGATCTCCTTGTCGTCTATCCGCCGCGCGAGCAGCATGATGCGGTAGAGGTCGAGCAGATCCGCCTT
>JACCRH010000330.1 GCA_013813675.1 Gemmatimonadales bacterium | reverse complement strand
TTCACTGGGATGGGAGCCCCTGACCCGACTCCGCGACGGGGTCGTCGGGCGGGCTCCTGGCGCCAAGGCGGCGATCTCCAGAATGGCGTGGAACACCTGGAGTCTGGCGTCCGCGGTCCTGGAGCGGACCGGCAAGACCGTGTTCGTCGACACCGCCCGGGATCACCAGCGGCCCAAGTACCTCGGCTCCGTTCCGATGCTGCAGGTGAAGGTGATCCACCTGATCCGGGACCCCCGAGGCAACTCGGCCAGCATCATGAAGCACACCGGAGTGGATGTCGCCACGGCGGCCCGGCAATGGACCCATTCCAACGCCGAAGCCGCTCGGGTGCGGCGATACCTGCCTCAGCAGTCGTGGATGTCGCTGCACTACGAGACCCTCTGCGCCGATCCCGCCGGCGTGCTGGACCGGATCTCCGATTTCCTGGGCGTCGGGCGACACATGCTGCAGGATGGCATCCGGGACCAGGTCAGCCACATCATCGGAAACAAAATGCGAATGAAGGCCCTGGCCGAGATCCGGGAGGATCTCGCGTGGCAGACGACACTGGGTAGCGAAGAATTGTCTACCATCGCCCGCATCGCGGGGCCCACCAGCCGCGCCCTGGGCTACCAGTGGCCTTGACCCGACTCCCCGGCGCGTCACCGGCTTACTCTTCCCCGATGATCACGGCATCGACCGGCCCATGACACCGGAGCAGCCCTCCCCGCGCCCGGGCGCGGCCAAGCGCGCGGGAGCTCCCCGCGGACTGACCGGACGCGCCATCGGTGGCATGTTCTGGACCTTCTCCGGCACCGGAGTGCAGGTGCTGGTCCAGCTGCTCGCCATCATGGCCCTGGGGCGGCTCCTCACGCCCGCGGAGTTCGGGCTCATGGGAGCGGCGACGGTCATCATCGCCTGCTCGCAGATTGTCTCCCATGTCGGGGTCGGGCCGGCCATCATCCAGCGGCGCGAGATGGACCTGACACATGTGCGCGTGGCCGTCACGCTCTCCGGCGTCCTCGGCTTCCTGCTCGGCGCCATGGTGTGGTTCGGGTCGCCGGCCATCGCCGCGTTCTACCGGATGCCCGAGCTGGAACCGGTGCTGCGAGCGGTGTCCTTCCTGTTTCCGCTCGACGGCCTCAACACGGTCGCCAAGTCGATCCTCACCCGCGAGCTTCGCTTTCGCCTGTACATCGCCCTCGACGTGGCGGCCTATGTACTGGGCTACGCCCTGGTCGGCGTGGTGCTGGCCTGGTACGGCTTCGGGGTCTGGTCCCTGGTGGCGGCCAACCTGGCGCAGGTCGGGGTGCGGACCGTGCTCATGTACGCGGCCACCCGGCATTCCATTCGGCCTAGCCTGGACCGGCGCGCCAGCCGGGACCTCCTCAGCTTCGGCTTCGGCCACTCGATGGCGCAGCTCGGCACCTTGCTCTCGCAGCAGGGCGACAACCTGGTGGTGGGCCGGTGGCTCGGCGCCACGGCGCTGGGCGTCTACGGACGGGCCTACAGTCTGATGGTGATGCCGGCCTCCGCCTTCGGGAGGACGGTCAACCGGGTGCTGTTCCCGGTCATGTCGCAGGTCCAGGACGAGCGCGACCGCCTGGCCAACGCCTACGAGCGCGCGCTCGCCATCGTCGCCTTCGTCTCCCTGCCGCTGAGCGTGTTCCTCTGGGTCGTGGCGCCGGAATTCATCGCCGTGGTGCTCGGCCCGGCCTGGGGCGGCGTGGTGCTCCCGTTCCGGCTGTTCACCATCGGACTCCTGTTCCGCATGAGCAGC
This sequence comes from Gemmatimonadales bacterium, assembly GCA_013813675.1. Lineage (GTDB taxonomy): Bacteria > Gemmatimonadota > Gemmatimonadetes > Gemmatimonadales > GWC2-71-9 > CAVVWJ01. The sequence goes on along the minus strand of JACCRH010000330.1, from coordinate 1,346 downwards.
AAGATCAGCGACGCCTGCACCAAGGCGGCCGGCGAGGTGAAGGTCCGGGCCCTGATCCAGCTGGGTTACGCGGCGATGGTGGTGGTGGCCGCGATCATCGGTCAGCAGTGGGGCGTCGGGGGCGTCGCGGTGGCGGTGTCCATCGCCATGGGCATCAACTGGCTGAGTATGGCCGCGCTCAGTCGGTCGGTGACGGGACTCTCCTGGCGCCGGTTTGCCCGAGCGCATCTGCCGGCGACCCTTCTGGCCGGAGTCGTCGGAGGCGCCGCGGGCGTGGTCGCGCGCTGGGGCCGGGCCGCCGATCTGGGGACGATCCCGCTTCTGATCGTGGTTGGTCTGGTCGGGGCTGGCGCGATGCTGGCCGCGTCCAAGCTCCGTTCCCAGCTCTTCCTGGGCCCGCACGGCCTCTGGGCGGTCGGTCAGGCGGGTGAGCTGCTGGGCAAGATCGGCCGCCGCCGTGGCGGCCGGAGAGCGGCCCCCGAGGGGCTTGCACCCGCCGGGAAAGGGAATCCCGAGTGAGCGGGTCCGCAGGGCCAGGCGCCGACGGGAGCCGGCGGGCGAGCCTGCTGGACAACGTGAAGGCCCCCCTGCGGCGCCTCCGTGCGGACTACCGCACGCTGACGGCCCCGCTCCGCGGCTTGCCGTCAGTCCTGATCCTCGGGACCCAGAAGGGCGGCACCACCTCGCTCTTCAACTACCTCGCCCGGCATCCCGACGTCCTGCCGCCCTTCGGCAAAGAGATCCATTATTTCGATCTGCACTACGCCCGAGGGGTCCAGTGGTACCGGGGACGCTTCCCGTACCAGTACCGGCTGGGCGGCGCCGCGCTCACCCTGGATGCTTCGCCCTACTACCTGTTTCATCCTCAGGCGCCTTCCCGGGCGGCCCGGCTTCTACCGAGCGCCAGGCTGATCGTCCTCCTGCGCAACCCGGTGGACCGGGCACTCTCGCATTATCAGCACGAGGTGCGGGGTGGGCGGGAGCCGCTCTCCTTCGAGGCGGCGATCGACCAGGAGGCCGAACGGCTCGCCGGTGAGGAGGAGCGCCTCCGCGCCGAGCCGGGGTACTACAGCTTCAACCACCATCGATACGGGTACGCCGGGCGGGGGCACTACGTCGCACAACTCCGCCGCTGGGTGGAGCACTATCCTCGGTCGCAGTTGCTGGTCCTGCAGAGCGAGCGGCTGTTTCGCGACCCAGCCGCCGCGGTCGGCACCGTGCAGCAGTTTCTCGGATTGCGCGCCCACCGCGGCGAGTCCTACAAGCCGTTCCTGCAGGGCGATTACGCCCGCGAGATGCGGTCGGAACTGAGGCGCAGGCTGGCCGCGTACTTCGAGCCCCACAAC
>JACCRH010000329.1 GCA_013813675.1 Gemmatimonadales bacterium | reverse complement strand
CGCTTCGCTCGGGATGACAGGCGCGCGCGAAACGTGACCAATCCTGCCCGTCTGGAGAGCGCGCCTGTCACTTGCCCCCAGCCACCCCCTGGCTCGGCCGATTCGGGATCCGCTCCGGCCCCGGCTTCAGACCCCGGGGCAGCAGGCCGGGCAGGTTGGCGAGCTGGTAGGCCGTCACCGCCATCACCGCGCTCGCCTGCGCCAGATCGTCCCCCACCGCCTTGTCGAAGGTGTCGCTTTCCGAGTGATGGGTATGGAAGTACCCCCGCGGATCCTGATCGAAGTTGAAGGCGGGAATCCCGTAGAACGCGAACGAAAGATGATCGGTGCCGCTCTTCATCGCGGCGCGAACGGTCGCCGCCCCGAGGTGCGCCACCGGCGCGAGCAGCGCCCGCCAGGTGTCTTCCAGATCGGCCCTGCCCTGTAACGCCTGGCCTACGATCCGGCCCGTGCCGTTGTCGATGACCAGCACCGCCTGAACGCTGTCCGCCTGTCCGGCGTGGGCCGCGGCGTAAGCCCGGGAGCCGATCAATCCCTGCTCTTCGCCACCGAAGAGGATGAACCGGATCGTCCGCTTCGGCTTGAGGCCCGAACGGGCCAGGACCCGAGCGGCCTCCAGGACCACCATGGACCCGGCGCCATTGTCGGTGACGCCGGTGCCCAGGTCCCAACTGTCCAGGTGTGCGCCGAGGATCACCACCTGTCCCGGCAGTTCACTGCCCTTCATCTCCGCCACGGTGTTCCACTGCCGCACCCGTGACCCGCCCAGTTTGTTCTCGACCTTGCTCGCGAGCCGAGGCACGACCCTTCGCTGGATCAGGCGCTCCAGCAGGGTGTAATCCTCGTGGGAGATCACGATGTTGGGCAGCGGAGAGACCCGGTTGGGTGAGCCGCTCATCGTCATCAGGCCGTGCTCCTTGCCGCCGTCCACCAGGGTCCCGAGAGCTCCGGCTTCCTGCAGGATGAACGGCAGGTCGATCTGGAACTGCCGCCGCTCGAGCACCGCCGCAGCGGAGGTATCGGCGGTCAGGGTCGCGCGGGCGGCGGTGATCGCGGCGATGCGCCCCGAATCCTGTGGGGTCGCCGGTGGGCCGTCCGGATTCCAGATCGGAGTGGACAGCTTGGGCAACACCCACGCGCCGCGTACCCGCTCCAGATAGCGCCCCAGGCTGTCACGGGTGGACAGATCCACCAGCACCACGGGACCCTCCCGCGCCTTGCCGCCGGTGCCCGCGGTCCAGGCCCAGCTGTGTCCCGTCATCGCGCGGTCGAACGGCTGCACGATGCGGAGCTCGAGCGGGCCCCGCTCCCAGGCGACCCCGAAATCAAAGGCTTCCAGCCCCGCGGTGAGGCCGTAGCTCCGAAAGCGCTCCGCGGTCCATTGGTTGGCGCGCCGCATGGCCGGCGCGCCCGACAAGCGCGGGCCGATGACGTCGCTCAGATGGCGGAGATTCCCCATCACCTCGGAGCGCTCGACCGCCTCGGTGATCAGCGCTCCCGAGCCCGACGTGTCCACCGCGGTCTGGGCGTGGAGTGGAGCGGCCAGGGCGAGGGCGGCAAGCAGGGCATGCGGCTTGATCATGCGACACTGGTCCATTCAGGGTGGTTGCTGGCGTGTGCTGCCCGGCGCAAGTTATACTCGAAACTGCACCACGGCATTCCCTTCCGACGCGTTTCGAAGGAGCAGGTAAGTGCCCCAAGACAGCCTCACGATCACCGACAATCGCACCGGGCGGACCTACGAGGTTCCGGTCGCCGAAGGCACCGTGCGTGCCACCGACCTGCGGCAGATCAAGGTCGCGGACGACGACTTCGGCCTCATGACGTACGACCCGGCCTTCATGAACACAGCCGCCTGCCGAAGCGCCATCACCTACATCGACGGTGACCGGGGAATCCTCCGCTACCGCGGCTACCCGATCGAGCAGCTCGCCGAGCGGGCCAGCTTCCTCGAGGTGGCGTATCTGCTGATGGTAGGCGAGCTCCCCACCAGACAGCAGCTCGATACCTGGACCGACACGGTCAAGTACCACACCTACGTCCACACCAACATCACCAAGTTCCTCGAAGGTTTCCGCTACGACGCCCATCCCATGGGCATGCTGCTCGGGGTCGTGGGCGCGCTCTCCACGTTCTACCCCGACGCCAAGCACATCGACGACCCGGCCAACCGCGAGCTCCAGCGGGTCCGCCTCCTGGCCAAGGCGCCCACCATCGCGGCGTTCGCGTTTCGCCACTCGCGAGGGCTGCCGTTCGTCTTTCCGGACAACGATCTGGACTACATCGCCAACTTCGTCAACATGACGTTCAGCATCGGCGGCCGGCACAAGCCGAACAAGGTGCTGCAGCGCGCGCTGGAGATCCTGCTCATCCTGCACGCCGACCACGAGCAGAACTGCTCGACCAGCGCGGTCCGCGCGGTGGGCTCGTCACACGTGGACCCGTTCTCGGCGGTGTCCGCGGGGATCGCCGCACTCTACGGCCCGCTGCATGGCGGAGCCAACGAGGCGGTCCTGGCGATGCTGGATGAGATCGGGGACAAGAAGAACATCCCCGCGTTCATCAAGGAGGTGAAGGGCGGCGGCGGGCGGCTGATGGGCTTCGGACACCGGGTCTACAAGTCCTATGATCCCCGGGCCAAGCTGATCAAGAAAGTGGCCGACGACGTCTTCGCCCAGACCGGCCTCAATCCCAAGCTGGAGATCGCCCTCGAGCTGGAGCGGATCGCGCTGGAGGACGAATACTTCGCCAAGCGGAAGCTCTATCCCAACGTGGACTTCTATTCCGGCCTGATCTACCAGGCCATGGGATATCCCACCGAGTACTTCACCGTGCTCTTCGCCCTCGGCCGGATGCCCGGTTGGCTGGCCCAGTGGGAGGAGATGCTGCTGGACAAGGACCAGAAGATCGCCCGGCCGCGGCAGATCTATACCGGCAAGGATGAGCGGCCCTTCGTTCCGATCGAGAAGCGCTGAGACCATGAGTGATCAGATCGATACGCTGCTTTCCGAGAAGCGGCGCTTCCCGGCCACTGCGGGGTTCGCGGCCCGCGCCGCCAGCACGGCCGCGCTCTACATCGCGGGGCACGACTGGAAACGCTTCTGGGAAGACCAGGCGCGCGCCCTCGACTGGATGTCGCTGTGGACCCGGGTGCTCGACTGGAAGCCGCCCCACGCCAAGTGGTTTGTCGGCGGGAAGCTCAACGCTTCGGCCAACTGCATAGACCGACACTTGCGCGGGCCGCGGCGCAACAAGGCGGCCATCATCTGGGAAGGCGAGCCCGGCGAGCGGCGGGTCCTCACCTATTGGGATCTCTCGCGTGAGGTCGGGCGCTGCGCCAACGCGCTCAAGCGGCTCGGCGTCACGCGGGGAGACCGAGTCGCGATCTATCTGCCCCTGATTCCGGAGCTCGCGATTGCCATGCTCGCGTGCGCGCGTATCGGCGCGGTGCACAGCGTGATCTTCGGAGGGTTCAGCGCCGAGTCGCTGCGCGATCGCATCAACGACTCGACGTGCCGCCTCCTGATCACCGCGGACGGCGGCTACCGCCGCGGGCAGATCGTCCCGCTGAAACAGGTCGCCGACGAGGCGATCGCCGACACACCGTCGATTGAACACGTTATCGTCGTCCAGCGCGGCGGGGCGACGATCCCGATTCACATCACCGAGGGGCGCGACCACTGGTATCACCGCCTGATGCAGGACGCGGCGCTCACGTGCGAGCCCGAGCCGATGGACGCGGAGGACATGCTCTACATC